>JACCZV010000262.1 GCA_013695775.1 Chitinophagales bacterium
CTGTATGCCGACCATGCATTGTTTACTTTCTCAGGAACCAGATTCACCGAAGCAGCAACCACACCATCATAATCATTCTTCAGATAATGATATCTTATCTCTGTTTCATTTAAATGGGCTGCAGACTTATCTGTTATCTTATTCAAGTAATATGCCGCTGAGTCGAGGAGATATGGCTGCTGTGAAAACGCCTCGTAAGTCTGAAGATAACCCTCGGCTACTAAAAGTGGTGATGGATTTTTGGTTGTCATGCATTCGAGGCCGACAAATCTTTGTATCTGTTTCTTCTGTTCTTCTGATACCGGAACATGAATGCGGTGATCATGAACGGTGACATGCGGAATGTCCATCGTTTCTGATACAGGCATATGGCATTCATAACAGTTATTATTATTTTTTTTCAGACGCTGATCAATAGATAGCTTACAATTCTTCTCTTGGGTATTGTGACATGATTTGCATGCATCATTAAAATGTGCTGCCGGTGTAAACTTTACACTTATGTGTGGATTATGACACGTAAGACAACTCATATTAGAGCTGATGTAGCATTTGCTCTGCTTCATACGGTCAGCGTGAGATGCCATTATGAATTTTCCCTCCCCGCCTTCATAGCGGGGCATAAATACATTCATCACACTGTTTAGAGGCTGCCCCGGCTTAAAATCAAAAAATGTTTTTCCTTCATTCAGCACCGAGATCCCTTGAAGGTGACAACGCTGGCACAATTCAACCTGCAGGTCGCGTGATAGATTTGCTGGATTCACGATGGTGTAATCAATATTGATAGAAGTATCAACCAGAATGCCTTTCTGCTTTTCATTTACGTGCACCTCTCCGGGACCATGGCAACGCTCGCATTCAATACCAGTTTTAACGGATATGAATTTATTTCCCGCACCCTGCTCTGCTCCTATTTCTGGGTACATGTTGTGGCAGTTCATACACTCCACACTGATGACTCTATTCCACCGTGTATTGCTCCCTTCTTCAAAGCCCGGAGGAAGATCCCACAATCCCTCCTGAGTGTAATAGGTCATGGGTGACTGGTAGAGGTAGCCATTTTCCTCCCATATGTGTGAATTGGTATGCTGACCAGAGCCAACTATATATGAGATGCGCTCTGTTCTTTTGTAGGTGGTGTCTTTACCATCAAGCCGGTATTCCATGATGTGGAGCGAGCTGTCTTTCCAAAAGGGCTTGTAATAAAAATCGCTGAATTTGTCGTAAAGTATTGAGTGGTTATCAAACTTTGCTGAGGACTTATTTTGGGTGGCATGGTCCCAGCTTTCCCCCATGCCTGTTTGAATGAATGTTTCGTATATATTCTGATGACATGTCTTGCAGGTGTTCATTCCTACATAATCTACAGTATCATTCCAATTTTTATAAAGAGTGGTAGTATCTGTTTCCTTTTTTGAATGAGAACAATAGATGAGGGTAAAGGAAAACACAGTTAATATGAGATATATTGCTATGCGTCCCATTTTGATACTCATTAAAACTTTCACAATTTAATTAATGAATGGACTACAAGAACCTTTTTAGAGACAGGGAGGAGAGTTCAATATGTAGGATTCTATTTTATTGGACTATAGTGATTGGCCATCCACTTGTAGCTGATAAAAACAAGATAGGGTTGAATTACTTTGGAAATTTAGCCTTCCATTCATCTATTCCGCCGACAACATTTTTAACATTTTTAAACCCCATCTGCTCAAGAAGGGCCGCTGCCTGCATGCTTCTGCCGCCCATCTTACAGTGAACAATTACCTCCTCATCTTTTAACTCCTCAAGCTGTGGCATGAAAGACATGAAACCGGAAAGGGGTAAATTCTGTGCGCCTATATTGAACTCATCATATTCCCAGGTCTCGCGAACATCAATCAGATTCAAAGACTCCGCACGCGACAAACGAGACTTCAGCTCTTCAACCGTAATATCCTTCATAGATCATTGTTTTATGAATTTATGAATTGAGCTCAAGCCGCTCTCCTGATTTGTTGCCTTGAGAAAATATAGACCTGATGGAAGAGTGACTACCGGAATGGTTGTTGTCTGCAATGGCGAAAGAACTGTTCTTCCGCTGTAATCCAGAATTTTGAATTCATATTTCTCATCTCCTGCATACTGTATGTTGAGCTTATCATATACCGGATTTGGATAAATAACAAGTGCGTTCTTTTCTCCAACCGGATCCTGCACCCCAACACCAAAAGGAATCGCCTCACCCAACACAGCACGCATCATAACAGCACCAGTGAATGATGAGGGAAACCAGCCATCGTTGATGTTATAAAACAGATGATCACTTGCATTGTCATTAAGATCGTATCCTACATCAATTTTAACATCTGAAGCAAGCGACGTCTGCTGCCATCCGATAAAGAATGTATCGGTTACCACAACAGGACGGCCGAAGCGATAGAGCACAAATCCATTGATGGTATTTGAATATAGAGGCTTAAGGAAATCGTCACGATATAAGGTATCCTCATCATTAAGCGCTGACCACACCACGAGCGAAAAAAGATTCTGGCTGATATCTTCGTCTGTGGTTGCATAGTGAATTGCAATGCCCCGAAGCGTGTCAGGTTGGTTTACATGAAACTCTAAGGCTAGAGAAGCGGGCGAGCCCAGCAAACGGTAAGTGGCTTCGGCGCTTCCATCATCATAAGCCAGATAGTTACTAAACACCTGGTCTCTGTCTACGGTATCATTCCGGGTATTATTATCCCCCGTGGCACCAATAATGTATCGGGTAGTAATGACGACGCTATCGTTGTTAAAGGCGGGGATTTCAAAGTCAGGGAATGCGAGCGTAGCCGTATCGTTTGCATCAATGTTCTGACCCTGGACAGGTGATGTGAATATAGGTGTAGAGGTGACTGCTTCGAAAGATTCAAAATAATAGCTGGTGTTTTTGATTACATTGAAATTATTCTTAATGGTAAGAAAATGTTCGCTGGCCTTCTCCGTGGTTTGAAAATCCTGAAACTGCCTCCAGGGCATTGCTTCATAATTTTTTAAAATACTCGAAGGATAGCTTTGAATGGCCACGTCAGTAATAAGGGTGTCGTTGATGTTTCTTCCAGAATTCATCTTGATATAATCGAGGTGCCATGAGTCATAATTTCCAATAAGAGATGCATAGTTTCTGAAGCGAAATTGAAAGTCGTCATGGAAGAAAGCGGTATCAATCACCGGAACAAGCACCTGTTCAAAAGCTTGCATTGGGGCGCCATCGTGACTCCATATGTGATGCCACGACCCCACAATATCTTTAAACTCAAGAACAAGAGAATCTCCAAAGGCAACGCCATAGTTTGAGACGTTGAACGATTCAGGGTTCGGCTCATCTCCCAGGCCGCCAGGCTGAAAAAAGAAACTAAAATACACTGAATCAGCTGGGCTTAAGGCTGCCAGAAGGATAGCCATCGATGAGAGAGTATCTGCCGCGCCAATGCTTCCAAAATTAAAGCTTAGAGTGTCGTAAGGAATGCCATTGCCGTTCAATCCATCTAATGTTGCTACTCCAATGGAAATGGGATCTACCGCGAAAGTGGTATTCACAAATGCTCCTGAATTTATCCACCATTCCGGATTTGGGAGTACACCCTCATATGAAAAATCGTCAAGAAAGGGTAGTGACAATGCTGAACGTGTATGCGACTGTTCTTTTACATCAAACAACAGCACATTGTATCCCAATGGGATAAGTTGTTCCTGGGCTAACACGTTGCAATACAAGAAGACCCAAAATATCAATAGTGCCCTATATGCAGATTTCTTCATATTTTTTATTATAGTTTCACAAATAAATTTAGACTTATTACTTATGTAAATAATTATTCATTATCCTCAGCTGCGTCTGAATAATGACTTTTAGAGGTAACAAACACATCAACTCCGTCGCCGATATTCACGGTTCGGGTTTCGGACATATTTGGATCAGGCCTTTGCTGATAAACTATTGCTTCAAGTGAATCACCCCGCGAAAGATCATCATGCACTACCGCTCCGAGTGAAAGCAACGATCCCTCCAAAACGAATTTTGCTTCTCTAAGAGACAATCCAATCAGGTGGGGTACCTCTATCTCTGTTTCCCCTAACCCATCTCCTAAGGTCAGGTCTACGGATGCCCCTTTTTGTATCTCGGCTCCCGCCGCAATGGTTTTGCCCTTATAAAGTTGGTCAAGCACAACATTCTTTGCAAGGTCGGGCTTGTAGATCAGCTTGCCAACATTTAACTTATAACTCTCAAGAATCATTGTAGCCTGCTTCAGAGACGCATCCTTTAGATCGGGCATTTTTACATGTGGCGCCTTCCGCGAGTTTACAGTCAGGTAGATTGTACGCGACTCCTTTACTTTCGTATTTGGCCGTGGATTTTGATCCATGACGGCAAGGGGCGATAATTTTCGATCATAGGATGAGTCAGCAATTTTATAATTCAGATTCCTGCTCTCAATCATATTAGTGGCTACACTGTAGGTTTTCCCCCGCAAGTCAGGTACAGTAACGGATTGGCCATGTTTTGTATAGCTTTTAACGAACAACGCAAAAACAAGCACTGAAAGAACGTAGAATAGCACTGCTCCTCCGAGATGATAAAGGACATGACGCGTGCGGATGTAATTCCAAATTTTATTCAATAGCTGCAATACTTTTTTTTGCAAAGCTAAATTCCAAAATTTTATCTATAAAATCGAAAGGCTTATAATTATTGATGGCAGCCTGATGAAATATACAGGTGGCAGGTGTCATGCCGGGTAACGAGTTCACCTCTATGATTATTGTTTCCACGCGGCCGTCATCATATATTCTTACAAAGGCATCTATGCGGCAATAGCCCATGACATTTAGTATGCGTGCTGCCCTCTCCAGCTCTGCCTTCACCACACCAGCAATTCGGAGATATTCTTCCTTATTGTCTGCAAAACGGGCCGGCGTAATATTTTGCCCCTGCCCTGCCAGAAATTTCTCCTCCAATGAGAGAACATCGTCTGTTGCTAAGGCCTCCGACGGCTCAAAGACTTCGAATTGAATCTCACCATTTCCATTTAAAGTTGTTAGCATGCCCCCTGTGATCTCTAAGAAATGAATGGCGTCGCCGGCCGTGATCAGCTCTTCAACAAGCAAATAGTTTTTGCGTGGAAATTCCTCATTCAAATTTAGGTCAAGGATATCTGCATATTTATCTATCAACGGATCCTGATCCCGGAAGAGAAGCTGACAAAATGCATCAAGCGCTTCATATGTCTGAATCTTCTTCACTGCCGAACTGCATCCATCATCAATTGGCTTGCAGATGAAAGGAAAAGAAATTGAATTAGTGATTCGATGATAGAATTTTTCTTTATCAAGTTGCCATTCTTCTATTTTCAAGAACAGATGTGAGGCAATCATGAAGCCATGCTCACGAAGTATTTCATTGGTCTCATATTTATTTATTGTGACCTGTGAAGATGCAACACCGGACCCATTGTAAGGAATATCGAATTTTTCAAGCTCTCGTTGAAGCTCCCCATCTTCCCCCGGACGACCATGCAGGGCAATAAATACAGCATCTGCCATTGTACTCAATTCTTGAATCGTGATTTGCTGAGGTCGAAAAATTGGAGTAGCAGAGGAATACTTTAAGGTAAGAGGAAGACATTCTTTTTTTATTTTTTCTATTGTAGGGTGTTCACCATAATTCAGGATCTTGTCCCGAATGTCATCTGCATTGTCTTTCAGCAATAGATTTATAGGAATATGATACAATTCATAATTTCCGCGCGTGCCCATTAGAAATACTGGTATGGGATGATAGCGGGTTGATGAAGAAAGTTTTTCATAGATGTTCCTGCCGCTTTCGACTGAGATGTGTCGTTCGGAAGAATAACCACCTAATATGACGGCAATTTTTTTTCTTCCAAAAGATATATTTTTAAGTTCCGAAATTTTCTGATCAAGTTCCGTCAACAGCCGGCGATAATCTATGGTGTACGACTGCGAAGTGACTCGTTCATAGATAGAGGTACGGATGATGTAGGTAAGAAATTCTGATGGATTCAAGCCTATCTCTGCCACCTGATGAAAGAAAAAGGAGGATGGCAACATGCCGGATGTGGTGTTGGGATCATTTAAAAATATCTTGCCATCAGGCCGAACAAAACCATCTATACGGGCATAAACATGAAAGCTGAAGAATTTAAAAAGCTCCTCACATGCGGTACGGATTTTTTCAATCAGATTGGCAGGCAGGTCTATGGGAGTTACTTTCCTTGCCATCCCCGGCAGATACTTAGATCTATAATCAAAAACCTCTTTACCTTTTTTGATTTCTGTAGGTGGGAGGGCAATTGGATCACCATTTTCGTTGCGTATCACAATACATGAAAACTCAATGCCATCTATGAATGATTCTATCAATACCTCCTGCTCTTCGAAGATACTTTCAATCAACAATGTTTCATCGGAATAAAGAAAATGTTCGTTGATATATTTCAGCAGGGCAGACGGATGATTCAACTGATCTCCATTGATGAGGAAGGGAATTCCGGCTCCGTCTTTAATCTCTGAAATCCTGATTACCCAATCCGTTTTTTCTTCTTCAGAATAAGATCTCCATTCCGTGAAACTTAGCCGCCGGATGAAAAACGCACCATCAACAGCAGAGGTAAATTGTGAGATATCTCTACTGTCAACAATAGAAACACCAATTGATGAACCCTGGTTTGCCGGCCTGACAACAAAGGGCAATCCTATCTTAATTTCAAACTGAGTAAATAACTTTTCCCGAATTGTCCCATTCAGCCATTCGTTTCTGTTTAACACCAGACTTTCGGCAACTTCAAAGCCTGATCTTCTCATCACATTTTTCTGGAAGGCCTTATTCATTCCTATCGAAGAGGGCAGTATGCCTGAACCAGAGTAAGGGATTTTGAGCCATTCAAGAAGTCCCTGTATGGAACCATCTTCCCCCCATGCGCCATGCAATGCCAGGAAGGCAAAATCAATAAACCCCTTTAATTCTTCTATGGAAATTTTCCTGCCGACAGAAGCAATTAGCTTTTCCTGTTTCTGAGGCGATAACCCCTCAATTGATTCAATGTATATTTGAAAATTTTCAATCTCTTTGGGAATCTCAGAAGCAGGTGGATAAAAATCACGGATCGAGCCTTTATAGATGTATCTCCAATTTAGCACAATGAAATTCCCCAGGGAATCAACAAAAATGGGTATGGGCTCAAAAAGATTTTTATCTATATTATCATAAACAGTTCTTCCGCCCGCGAAAGATATTTCCCGCTCACGCGAGGCGCCACCAAAAAAAATTCCGATCCTCATAGATTAATGTAGCGCAAATTTAACTGATTAAAGGAAGACTGGTTTAGCTGTTTGCACACATTTTTGTTTATAACAAATACTCATGCTCAAAACAAAATGATTAGTTGCATCATCTCACATGATCTAAATAAAAAATGGGAAATTCCTATTTCCAATTCAAACAATTCCGGATAGAACAGGAATTCTGTAGCATGAAGGTATCTACCGATGCGTGCATTTTAGGAGCTATGACTCCGGTGCCAGAAGTCGGTTATATTCTGGATATTGGATCTGGAACAGGGTTGCTTGCTTTAATGCTGGCGCAGCGATCGGAATGTGAAATAGATTCGGTTGAAATAGATATGCCAAGCTACTTGCAGGCAAAATCGAACTTCGAAGGTAGTAGCTGGGGAAACCGCCTTCATATTTTTCAATCAGACATAAAAAACTTTTCATCTCATAAGAAATATGATTTAATTATTTGCAATCCGCCCTTCTATAACAAACATTTAAGATCCCCATCTGAAAGAAAAAATATGGCAAGGCATGCTGGTGAACTGTCTTTGGAGAATTTATTCGTTGTAGTTAAAAATTTCTTAGGACCGCATGGAATTTTTTCAGTTCTAATGCCGGCATCGCAATCCAAACGATTGATAACATTGGCATCTCAAAATAATTTGCACCTTCAGCAGGAGATTCTGATACAAACTACTGCTACTAAACCATTCATCCGTTCAATTAATGTTTTTTCATTTTCCATAAATGACAATTACAAATCCAAATCTCTCACTGTTCAGGACGTAGAAGGGAAATACACAGATGATTATTCGCAATTAATGGAGCCCTTTTATTTGCATCTTTAGAATACGGTAACATTAAATAATGTTGCATTATGACGCGGTGATATCATGATGAGACAACCAACTATAATTTCATTTCGCTGTTGTCCATTATTCACTACACCACATAATAAATGTGTTAGGTACTAGTTTTCAAACCCGGTATTCATTAGGTTAAATTTGTCTTTGCCTAAAAATAAATTTTTTAGGGCCACGTTGTTAAGCCGACTTCTACTATGAGCCTTTTATTGCAGATTACCCAAACTGCCGTCGATACGATGGCAAATAACTCACTAACTTTTCCCAATACCGAACCTGTTCCAGAGAAATTAAGTGTGCTTGGGTTGATGATGAAAGGAGGCTGGATCATGATTCCTCTTGCAATTCTTTCTCTTATTGCTGTATTCTTTGCTATTGAACGATTCCTGGTTATTCGACGTGCCTCGCGAATTGATCAAAACTTTATGTCAAACATCCGTGATTATTTATTGAATGGAAAAATGGAGCCGGCTGTGATGTTATGCAGAAATACAAATACCCCCATTGCGCGCCTGCTTGGAAAAGGGATTAAAAGGATTGGGAAGCCGATAAAAGAGGTAGAGTCCGCCGTTGAGAGCGAGGGGCGTCTTGAAATTTATAAGCTTGACCGAAACATGAATTACCTGGCCATCATAGCTGCTATTGCTCCCATGATGGGATTTGTAGGAACCATCGCCGGTGTAATAAAAATATTTTACAACATCTCTGTCGAAAAAGTTATAAGCATCGATGTAATTGCCGGCGGATTATATGAGAAGATGATCACTTCCGCAGCCGGACTCCTCATAGGTATCATGGCGTATATCTGCTTCAACCTGCTGAACAACATGATTGATAGGGTTTCGTATATGCTTGAAGCCAATGCGGTAGATTTCATTGATCTGATACAAGAGCCTACTGCATGAGGTTCAGAAGAAATACAAGAATGAAAGCGGAGGTAGCTACTACTGCGATGAACGATATCATGTTCATGCTCTTGTTATTTTTTCTCATCATTTCAACGATGATAAATCCCTCAGTGATCAAGCTTACACTGCCCAAAGCAGACAACAGCGAGCAAACAGTTGCTAAAAAAATGGTTACCCTCTCTGTTGACCATAACCTGAATTATGCAGTGGATGACAAGCCAGTGGCATATCCTGATCTGCAGGCTGTGCTTGCGCAAAAATTGTCTACGATGAATGAGCCTACCATAGTTTTACGCGTTGATAATTTGCTTACCATCCAGGATGTGGTTGATGTAATTGACATCGGCACAAAGTTGAGGGCTAAGATGGTTCTGGCAACAGATAAAAAAAGGTAATAAGCAGATGGTTTCTGTAATAATCTGGTGTATACATTCATGAGATTATAAGATATATGAAATGAATACGATTAACACTTCCAATTTCCTGAAGCACGGGGTGGACATAAATCCATCTTTCGATTCAGAAAATTTGCACAATGAAAGAAGAAGCAAACTGAAGAGCCTATTGATCACATTGGCTATTCACGCTTCGCTCCTATTGATCTTATATTTTTTCTTTGCACTCAATCCGCCCTTTCCTCCATTATCTGATCAGGGTGTTTTTTTAAATATAGGTCTTGCCGATGAGGGCATGGGAGATGTGCAACCGATGGGGTCTGCAGAAGAATTGCTGGCTCCTATACCGGAGCCAGGCAATCCTGCAGCCCAACCAAAAGCAAATGATGTGGTGACGCAGGAAACGGAGGAGGAGGTTCCTGTTATTCAGAAAAAAACTCCCAAAAAAATTTTGAATACCGCTCCTGTTTCTTCCAATAAAACTACAAACACTGCACCTGCTCCAACACCAAAAAAGCCACAGCCAAAAGCACTGTATCCCGGAGGTACTTCCAACAACAGTACGAGTGAAGGAACCGGTAACAAGACTGGTGATCAGGGGAAACCAAATGGCAGTCCTTTTGGTGATTCGTATGAAGGCAACCCTGGAATGGGCGGTCCCGGTTTAGGTGGAAGTGGCAACGGAGCGCAGCTTGGAATGAGTGGTCGGAAAATTATTTTTTTTCCTTCTATCGTTGACAACTCTCAGCGTACAGGAAAAGTTGTAGTGAACATTAAAGTAGATAAGGCAGGGAATGTGATTTTCGCAAAAGCAACACAAAAAGGATCTACTACTACAGACAATTATCTATTTCAGCTTGCTGAGGACGCTGCTATGAAAACCATGGTGAATGCGGATCCGGGAGCTGCAGAAGAGCAATTCGGAACCATTACATATACTTTTAAGATGAAGTAGTTTCACCTAAAGCATTACTTGTTATTATTCTTTCTAAGGATTCTCTGCTGTTTTCTCCTCAGCTAATATTACATCGTCCGGCTTTTGTTCCAATTCCCTGTCTAATGCATACAAAGCATTTCCTGCTGCTCTTTCGCCGCCAGCAATCTTAATTTTATCAAGAAGGCTGAGTGCAAGGGTTTCTTCTTCCGTCTGCTCTTTCACAAACCACTGCATAAAGTTCCAGGTTGCCCAGTCCTCTTCCTGCAAGCTTAACTTCACAACCTTATAAATTGCCTGTGTGTTTTCAACCTCTTGCTGAAATATTCTCTGAAAACAATTTTCAACGCTTGATGGCTCTGATGCCGGAGCAGGTATTGCTTCTATCCTCACCTTTGCTCCTCTTTCAAGAATGTATTCTAATATTTTCATCATGTGGTTGCGCTCTTCCTGCGCATGCCTGAAAAGGAAGTTGGCAATGCCCTCATAACCTTCTGCGGATGCCCAGGATGCAAATGAAAGATATATCTGCGAAGCCGTGGCTTCTATTGTCATTTGGGTATTTAAAGCTGCCTGTATTTGGCCTGAAAGCCTGTTGGTATTCATCTGATTGATTTAAAAAAGTGTGGCAATTTAGAAATTATGCAGAACATAATGGGAGATATTTATGAGATTTCTCCTATTGTCGAAACGATATGTATCGTCGAGGGTAGCACATGCTGGGTATGGAGGATGCCTCATTTCTAATTAAAAGTGAAATCTCGGTACTATCCCGTCATTTCAAACAAAGTGAGAAATCTCGGACATTGAACCTGCTGATAATTATGAGATTTCTCCTATGTCGAAATGACATATGTATCATCAAAGGTTTGCAGATGCGGGGTGTGAAGGATGCCCTCCTTTCGAACCA
>JACCZV010000288.1 GCA_013695775.1 Chitinophagales bacterium
TCACCTCTTCACCATGTATTCTTCTAAAATGTAAATCATAGAATTTCATACATGTAAAACAAACTTCTCATCATTAGGTTTTGAAATGGTTTCCACCAGGGGTATACTCCTCTGAATCAATCACGCTTCGTATGCACTATGGTGTGTTTATAAATCAATTCACTTAGTTATAATAAATCAACTTTTCTGATTATTTAGCATGCACATTTATTAAAAAATTAAAAGAAATCCTATGAGATACCTCTCTAAATCTTTACTTGCTGCTCTATTTACAGTTTTCCTGTTTAATGGATTAGTTGAAGCACAGAGCACAAAGCGCCCATGGCTCATCGGAGCAGGATTAAATATAATAGATTTCAATGCACCCTACAATTCGGGTGACCTTTCTAAATCAGCAAATTGGAATCTTGCTCCCGCCATCAGCAAATTAACTTTCGCCGGATCACTTAATCCTTCCTTTGCGCTTGGAGTGCAGGTTGGCGGAGCGAGGATTACTACAGTTGCTAATGGCAATCAAATAGGTGCACGCGGATTTATCGATGGGGATGTTGATCTTAGGTATAAATTTGATAATGGTTATATCATAAAAGAGGATGCCGCTATTGCTCCCTACCTTTTTGCAGGAGGCGGAGCTAATATTATGTCAGATGATACATTACGCGCTAATGTAGGAGGGGGGTTAGGGCTTAATTTATGGTTGTGGAAAGACTTTGGAATCTATCTTCAATCGGCTTACCGTCTGGTGCCGGGCAATGAGGAACGGGTAACGGGAAATCAAAGCTACTTTAATCATTCTGCTGGTCTTGTTCTGCGGTTTGGTGAAAGCGATTCTGATAATGATGGTGTGGAAGATGACGATGATGCATGCCCCGATCTTGCAGGGCCAACAACAACAATGGGATGCCCTGATCGCGATAATGATGGCGTGGCAGATAAATTAGATGCCTGTGCCGATCAGGCGGGGCCTGCAGCTTTAAATGGTTGTCCGGATGCAGATGCAGATGGAATTGCAGATAAAGATGATACCTGCCCCAACGAACAGGGAACAAAAGAGATGAGGGGCTGCCCTGATCGCGATAGCGATGGTGTTACCGACAAGGAGGATCAGTGCCCGGATCAGAAAGGTGTGGTTCAAATGAGTGGCTGCCCTGATACAGATGGTGATGGCATTTCTGATAAAACAGATGCTTGTCCTACGCAAAAAGGTACAACCCAATATGAGGGTTGTCCGGATAGCGATAACGATGGCGTGCCCGACAACAAAGATAAATGCCAGGGCGTGCCAGGGCCTGGGTCGAACGCAGGCTGCCCCGTTCCAAAGAAAGAAGAAATTCAAAAGATCAATCTCAGCGCGAAGTCCATTCAGTTCCAAACCGGCAAAGATGTTATTACCAAACAATCCTTCGCAGTGCTTGATGTGATTGCAGAGATTATGACTCAATATCCTCAAACCTATTGGCAGATTGATGGCCATACCGACAATGTGGGCGACAGCGCAAAAAATCATGACCTCTCACATCGCAGAGCTGACGCGGTTAAAAAATATTTTGAAAATAAAGCAATTGACTCTGACAGATTAAATTCTGCGGGTTATGGGGAAGCATCGCCGATTGCCAATAATAAAACATCCGCCGGCCGCGCTCAAAACCGTCGAGTGGAAATTAAGTTGCTTACGCAAGAATAAAATACGAATGGAGTTAGTGAAAGGGGCGGCTTCTGGTCGCCCTTTTTTTGGAAAAGAGAAAACACAATATTAAAATAAGGATATAACCATCACCTTAGCTGTTTGTTTACATCATGAGCTATTTCGTATCCGGTAAATTCTTTAATAATTTTTTTGGCAATTTGGCTTTCACTAATGCATAAGATTGGTAAATGTATTTTTCCCATTGTTCTTTATTGAGCACAGATGAATCTTCAACCAGAATCCATTTATTACGGGCCAAATAGGGTGCTGGAATGATGCCCGTAATTGAAGTCAATTCATCAAATTCCTCAGCTTTCACCTTAAATGCAATCCGAAGTGGAGGAACCAGTCCAGCCGTACAAAATATTTTACCTGCAAGGCAAAAGCAAAGGTCATTGCCCCACTTGATGTCTTCTGTTACAGCTGGTAATCCTTTACAGATAAATTGCAGTTCCTCAATATTCATTTCACTAGAGGTTTATCAAAGTTAATCAACTATAAGTCTTATAAGAGTATGAGACAAGCCTATCTTTTTCTACACATCTCAATTTTGCTCTGGGGATTTACGGGCATCTTTGCCCGCGCTATTAATTTATCAGAGGGTGTATTGGTGTGGTACCGCATGCTGCTAACCTCAATATGCTGGCTTCTGATTGGTTGCTTTTCTAATCGGGTGAAACGGCTGAATCTGAGGGACACCTTCCGTATAAGTTTAGTTGGACTGCTTGTAGCTGTTCACTGGCTCTTTTTTTATGGCTCTATCAAATATTCCAATATCTCGGTTGGCATGAGTTGCCTTGCAATGATTGCGGTATTTTCCTCCCTGCTCGAACCCATGATAACCGGTCGCCGCTTTCACTGGTATGAATTAATGTTTGGACTTCTTGCCGCCATAGGAATGTTTATGATCTTTCAATTCAACGCAGAATACCGCACAGGTATAATACTGGGGCTGGTCTCGGCATTTCTTGGCTCCATTTTCACAATTCAAAATACGCTGCTGATGACTAGATATAATTCTGAAACAGTAACAACCTATGAATTGTGCAGCGGGTTTATTTATCTCACCCTGCTGATGCCTGCTTACCTTTTTCTTTTTCCTACCGATAAATATTTTCCGTCAAACAATGAGTGGTTATTACTTACCATTTTTACAATAGTGTGTACCGTCATCCCTTTCAATCTATCGATGAAAGCATTAAAGCATGTTTCTGCTTTCACAGCCAACCTTTCAATAAATATGGAGCCTGTATATGGAATTTTTCTTGCATTTATATTTTATCATGAACAGAAAGAGCTGCCTCCGGGATTTTTTATTGGAACCATCATAATATTGCTTTCTGTAATTCTTTATATGATATTGAAATACCGGCAGCACAGAAGGAATGAAAAGGCGGAGAGAGTTATGAATGCTGAATCGCTGTAGGTTTCTGAATTCTCAGGCTGTAAAAAGAGTACTAATCTGAAGGAGGTTCGGAAATCCAGAAAATATTGATGTTCCAATTTCCCACGTTAAACTTTCTTACAGAATCTGCATGATCATTTAAATTAATATTTTGAGAGGAATAAGCCTGATTCGATTCAGCTTCATCCGGTTCTGAGATGATGATTCGTGGGTGTTGTTCTAAAATGTTTTTATCGTTCATAAAATTTTTCCATACCGGTTTGCAGATAGCTCTGCTGTCCCAGTTAAGAGACGGCGACCACGGTCCTAAAACCAACGCATGGGGATTAATGATGGTCTTCGAAAAATAATCATTGATGATTGCAATTTTATATGTTCTCCTGTTCAGCAACGTATAATAGTCGAGTGCATTCTTTAAAGTAAAGACTGAGATGAATATAATTCCAAGGGTTTTCACTGGAAAGAAATAGATCTTTTCCTCAGTAGTACTGATCATCTTGCGCAAAACGATGGTGCACAACAGCCCTGTGGCGAAATAATAACTTACTAAATATCGTGAAGGCAAATAGGGCATAGAGAGCTTTTGTAATTCAAGTAGCACCCAAACCAGGCAGAGGATAAAGGCAGCTTTAAATTTCAAATCATTGGTGCGAAGGAAGACAATTGATCCTGTTAAAAAACAGAGCAGTGCAATTGAGTTGAAAAGGAAATTTTGATTGCTGAATAAAACATAAAATATGTTAAATGCAACGGTTCGCGGAATTGCAGTGAATGGTGCAAATTTATCCATTGCCTGATTGTGCAACACATAATTAAATGCAGCTTTATGTGGCTCATACCACATAAAATAATAGATACAAAGAAAAAACAGCACCCAACCCACCGCATAAATTAGATGGAAAACTTTACGTCTAATAGTATTGTTTTTTTTAAAGACGGGAACAAGTATCAACACTAAAGGAATAAATGAGGCCATATAGAGGTACTGAATTTTACAATAATATGCGAGTGAAATAAATG
>JACCZV010000299.1 GCA_013695775.1 Chitinophagales bacterium
TTCTTATTCAAATGTCATTTAATGCAACATCATTCACAACTTGTAGAGTGAATTTCCCACAAATACTTCTATCAGAATTGAATTATGAAGAAACAGCCACCAGACCATCTGGCAAGCATTTTAGTATAGAGTATTAAAATTTCTTCTTATGCGAATGATACCTACAAAAATTCATGGCATACTCGATTATGTAGTGGGCATACTTCTTATAGCCGCTCCATGGCTCTTTGGCTTTGCTTTCGGAGGTGCCGAAATGTATGTTCCGGTTGCCCTGGGCATTTCGGCGATCGTTTATAGCCTATTTACGAATTATGAACTTGGTGCATTGCGCCTCATTCCAATGACAACGCATCTATGGCTCGATTTGCTCAGCGGCATTTTCCTGGCCGCTTCGCCATGGCTTCTGAACTTTCACGACAAGGTCTACCTGCCACATCTGCTTGCCGGTGTTACCGAGATCGTGGTATCGTTACTAACACAACGCAAGCCATTCATAAATGGTAAGTGAGAAGAAAGGGCAAGCACATAATTTCGTAAATCCATAATATAAGTGTTGGTACCTGATTGGATCTAACATCTTACGCTGAGTTTCCGGTGAATTGCTTAGCACTGTTATCTTTGCTCAATGTATTACAACCACATTGTTGAAACCATTGGCAATACACCATTGGTGAGGCTTAATAAAGTTACCAAAGGGATCAAGGCTACTGTGCTGGCAAAGCTGGAGACTTTCAACCCCGGTAACTCGATTAAAGACAGGATCGGTTGGAAGATGGTTGAAGAGGCGGAGAAGCGAGGTGACCTGAAGCCCGGCGGAACAATCATCGAAGGTACTTCCGGCAACACCGGCATGGGGCTCGCTTTAGCCGCCATCGCCAAAGGATATAAATGCATTTTCACCACAACAGACAAGCAGTCTAAGGAGAAAGCAGATATTTTAAAGGCGGTAGGTGCGGAGGTAATTGTTTGTCCTACGAATGTAGAACCTGAAGATCCCCGCTCATATTATTCAGTATCAAAACGACTTTCGGAGGAAACACCTAACTCATGGTATCCCAATCAATATGATAATCTGGACAATCGACAAACCCACTATGAAACTACCGGGCCGGAAATCTGGGAACAAACGGCTGGAAAAATAACTCATTTCGTTTGTGGCGCTGGCACCGGTGGAACAATTACAGGCATAGGGCGATTTTTAAAAGAGCGGAATAATCGCATTAAAGTATGGGCTATTGATACCTTTGGCTCTGCTTTGAAAAAATATCATGAATCCGGCGTTCTCGACCCAAATGAAATTTATCCTTATATCACTGAGGGAATTGGGGAAGACATAATACCAAAAAACTACGACTTTTCAGTAATTGATTATTTTGAAAAAGTTACTGATAAAGACGCTGCACTTATGGCCCGGGACATCACGCGTAAAGAAGGCATCTTTGTTGGGTATTCCTGTGGCTCTGCCGTGCAGGGCTTGCTGCAGTTAAAAGATCAGTTAGCTGAGGAGGATGTTGTGGTTGTTATTTTTCCTGATCATGGAAGTCGTTACGTTGGTAAGGTGTACAATGATGAATGGATGCGGGACCGGGGATGGCTCCAGGTGAAAACGCTGCGGGATATTATTGAATCGAAAACAGTTCGTGAGTTGGTCACCATCCAGCAGGATAAAAATGTGGCACAAGCTGTTGCCATTATGACGTCGAATGGCATCGATCAAATGCCGGTGATGGAAAATGGGAGGATGGTAGGCTCGCTCAGTGAGGCTGGGCTGCTCTTGAAGCTGATAGGAGATCATTCGTTGAAAGTACAGGCAGTAAAAGAGGTGATGGAAAAACCTTTCCCCATTGTACCGTCCGAAACAATCATTGAAAAGTTAACTACGATGATGAACAGGGAGGTGCCGGCGGTAATTACTTATGATGGATTAAATAATATGTATATTATTACCAAGTCTGATATCATTCGGGCACTTTCTAAGTGAGAAATAGAATGCAGATTTTTCCAGAAGGAAAGCATTAACCAATGACCTCAGATAAAATAGCTTCAGCTAAAAATTTTTATGATCAATTAGGAAGAGAGATTAGAATTCCCTTCCCACCAAGAAGAATCATCTCCCTTGTACCATCTCAAACCGAATTGCTTTATGATCTTGGATTAGATCAGGAAATTGTTGGAATTACTAAATTTTGCATTCATCCGCATGATAAATGTAAGACTAAAGCAAAAGTGGGAGGAACAAAAAATATAAACATAAATAAAATAAATATTCTTGTCCCAGACCTGATTATTGCCAACAAGGAGGAAAATGATGAGCTCCAAATCAAGGAATTAATTAAGAGTTATCCTGTTTGGATCAGCGATATAAAGACCTTGAATGATGCCTATCGAATGATGGAAACAGTTGGAGAAATGGTAAATAGAAAGGATAAGATGATAGCACTTGTAGAACAAATTAAATTGGAAATATTAAATAACCAAGCTTTACAAAAAGAGTCTACAAGTGATGTTCGGAATGCCGTTTACCTTATTTGGCGTCATCCTTACATTGTTGTAGGGAACGACACCTTTATAAATACAATGGTTGAAGTTGCAGGATTTACCAATGTATTTATAGACAAAATACGCTATCCTGAAATCACTATAGATCAGTTAAAAGAACGTTCACCCCACTACATTCTGCTCTCTTCTGAACCTTTTCCTTTTAAAGAAAAGCATCAGGTTGAATTTCAAGCAGAATTTCCTGATTCAAAAGTTTTACTTGTTGATGGTGAAATGTTCTCATGGTATGGCAGTCATTTATTAAAAGCTCCCTCATATTTTTCGACTCTTAGGAATTGAGGTTTAATCTTAAATGCTGATTAAAAAGCACTATAACCTACACCCAAACTTATAGTGTATTGTCGTATTCCACAGCTAATATACTTTTCTATCTTTGCTCACGCACAGCTACCCCAAACAGCATATTATGTCATTAAGTACAATCACTTCCTTACTCGGCGACAAGGCAGAATATCTATTAAACCACATCAGCGTTACAGTTGACAAAAAGATGCTGCACACTCCGGGTCCCGACTTCGTTGACCGAGTATTTTCCGATACCAATCGAAACAACCAGGTATTGCGTGGCATGCAAACGATTTATGGAAATGGAAGGTTAGCAAACACAGGCTATGTTTCGATTCTTCCCGTAGATCAGGGCGTTGAACACAGTGGTGGGGCGTCCTTTGCACCAAACCCAATGTATTTTGATCCAGGTAACATCGTGAAGTTAGCCCTAGAGGGTGGTTGCAATGCAGTGGCTTCTACGTATGGCATTTTAGGTGCGGTTTCCAGAAAGTATGCACATAAGATTCCCTTCATAGTAAAGATCAATCACAACGAATTTCTTTCCTATCCGAATAAATACGACCAGATCATGTTTGGCAGCATTCGAGAATGTCGTAACATGGGTGCGGTGGCTATTGGTGCTACAATCTATTTCGGATCAGAAGAATCTGCTAGACAGATACAGGAGGTATCAAGGGCATTTGAGATGGCTCATGAGTTGGGAATGCCCACAATCTTGTGGTGTTACCTTAGAAATGCAGCGTTTAAAAAGGATGGAATTGATTATCATACCTCCGCTGATTTAACAGGTCAGGCCAATCATTTGGGTGTAACGATACAGGCCGACATAATAAAGCAGAAACTACCTACCAATAATGGAGGCTTTGACATGTTGAAATTCGGCAAGACGCATCCTAAAGTTTATCGGGAGCTAACAACCGATCATCCAATTGACCTGTGTCGCTACCAGGTACTAAACTGTTATATGGGTCGGGCAGGGCTTATTAACTCAGGGGGCGAATCGCTCGGTGCGAGTGACATGGCTGAAGCTGTCTACACTGCTATTGTTAACAAGCGTGCAGGTGGACAGGGTCTCATCTCGGGACGTAAAGCGTTCCAGAAATCCATGAAAGATGGTATAGAGCTTTTGAATAATATTCAGGATGTTTACCTGGAGAAGAGCATTGCCCTGGCCTAATCTGCAATATCCTATCTGATCCTAAAAGAAGCACTAGAATCGACACTCTTCACTACCCCTACCTTAAATATTCATAAACAGCATGTCGTGGTTCAGAAGAAATAAAGAAGGCATTACTACGACAACTGAAGAAAAGCTTGAGGTACCGGAGGGGCTCTGGTGGAAATGTCCCTCATGTAAAAAAGCTGTTCCCACGGCGGATCTGAAGAAAAATAATTACATCTGTCCGGTTTGCAATTACCATTTACGAATAAATTCTGTAGAATATTTCGAAATTCTTTTTGATGACAATGCATTCAAGCCATTGTTTGAAACTCTGCGCCCGACAGACCGGCTTCAGTTTAAGGATCTTAAGGCATACAGTGATCGCTTAGAAGATGCTGCAAAGAAGGTAACAGTCACGGAAGCAATCTCAATTGCGATAGGGAAGGTGAACGATCAGAAGCTTGTATGCGGTTGTATGAACTTTAACTTTATAGGAGGTTCCATGGGAAGTGTAGTGGGTGAACGCATCTCGCATGCCATAGACCATTGTGTGAAATACAAAGCCCCACTGCTAATAATATCGAAGTCGGGAGGAGCAAGAATGATGGAGTCCGCATTCTCATTGATGCAAATGGCGAAAACTGCTGCAAAACTGACGCAGCTCGCAGAAGCTAAGCTTCCATATTTTTCACTGATGACGGATCCAACGACAGGAGGTGTCACCGCCTCGTATTCAATGCTCGGCGACATTAATATGGCAGAACCTGATGCGCTAATAGGTTTTGCAGGTCCGCGTGTCATTAAAGAGACAATTAAAAAAGACCTGCCTAAAGGATTTCAGCGTTCCGAATTTCTTCTCGAACATGGGTTTCTCGACTTTATAGTCAGCCGCAAAGAATTAAAGCAACGCATCAGCGATTTGATTGAATTGATGATGCCGGCAAAATAACAGGATTCGGATTCTATTGGTAGGGGTGTTCCTGCGACAAGTCACTGGTTCCTCCGAAATTCATTTCTGGAATGAAATTAAAGAAAACTTTATATTTGCAGGTTTAAAAATTAATAATAAATC
>JACCZV010000328.1 GCA_013695775.1 Chitinophagales bacterium
TTCTGCTGCTTTTGCGCAATAACCTTATAGAGATTAGCGCCGCTTTCGCCCACTGTAAAGCTTCCGAATTCAGTAAAAATATTCGGTACAGGTATTTTATTTTTTTTGCATGCATTCTTTATCTGCAATACAACCTCCCGTATCATATAATCATAATCATAATCGAACCCAAGCGAATTTTTAATAGGAAACCCTCCTCCAATATTAATCGAATCTAGTGTTGGACATATCTTTCGAAGCTGGCAATATACATTGAGGGCCTTGTTCAGTTCACTCCAATAGTATGCATTGTCGCGTATGCCAGTGTTAATAAAAAAATGCAGCATCTTCAGACGAAATTTTTTGTTCGTATGAATTTTCTGGACATAATATTCAAGAATATCGCGCCAGCGAATACCCAGCCGCGAAGTATAAAACTCAAAGGTTGGCTCTTCTTCAGCAGCAATGCGGATGCCTATATTACATGGCCCCCGAACCGTCCGCTGGTAAGCATCGATCTCAGACATATTATCCAGTACGGGAATAACATTTTCAAATCCATCATTTATGAGCGCAGCAATTTTGCTCGTATAGGTGCGCGTTTTAAATCCATTACAAATGATAAATCTGCTCTTATCAAACAATTTCCTCTCATACAATTTTCTTATTATGTTGATGTCGTAAGCATAAGAAGTTTCTATATGCACGTCATTTCTAAGCACCTCTTCCAGTATGTGTGAAAAATGCGAGCTTTTAGTACAATAGCAGTAATAATATTTACCCCCATATTTATGTTCCTTAAAAGCTTTTTTGAAAAGTGATTTGGCCTTTTGTATCTGTGAGCCGATCTTCGGCAGGTAGATGAGCTTTAGAGGAGTTCCATACTTGCGTATGATCTCTGTCATCGAAACACCGTTAAACAAAAGATCATCGTCGATAAATTCAAATCCGTCCTGGGGAAAGTCAAACGTTTGATGAATGAGGTCTTTATAGGTGTTGGTCATTTCCTTGTTGAGGGAAGCTAAACGGCATATGATTTAAGACGTGCGAAACTACATGATTGTTAGAGATTACTCACTTTGTTCGAAATGACGGCACAAACGTTCGTTGTCGCGACAATACGTTCGTTATTTCGACGACAGGAGAAATCTCATAGCTATCAGAAGGTTCCAATGTTGGAGATTTCTGAATTTGTTCAAAATGACAGCACAAACGTTGTTGTTGGGACAATACGTTCGCCGTTTCGAAATTTCAGTTTGTTCGAATGACGGGAAGCTTACAGACGGCACCTTCAAACCATTCGATAACTCTGTAACATTCTTATAAAAACCGACCAGAAAGTTTGTGACTACTTTTGTAGTATGAAGCGCATAAAGACACTGGCAGTAAAATCGGAGATTGGCGCAGGCACCCGGGGTGCAAGCCTGGGTTTTGATGCTATTAAAATTGCGGCGCTTGATTTTGGCAGCACCTTCTTCAAGCAGTTTCCAGAGGAAACCATTCAGGATGAAAATGCAATGCTTCTCGAGCCATCCCGATCAGTACATGCCCGGCGGGGAAAAGGAGTGTTGGCGGTATGCGAAAGGGTAAGCAGCGCAGTGCAGCAAATCTTACATGACGGGAATTTCCCCATCGTAATAGCAGGAGATCATTCCTCGGCCGCAGGAACAATTGCAGGAATTAAATCAGCTTATCCCGAGTCTCCAATTGGTGTTATTTGGATTGATGCACATGCAGACCTTCATTCACCTTACACCACCCCATCGGGTAATATGCATGGCATGGCACTGGCAATGGCTCTTGCCGAAGACAATCTTGCTCAGCGCACAAACAATCCTGATGAAAGCACTGTTGAACTCTGGGAACAATGCAAAAACCTCAATAACATTTCTCCAAAGCTGCGCTATGAGAATCTGGTCTTTGTGACCGTGAGAGACACTGAGCCGCAGGAAGAATACCTTATAAGACAGCAGAAGGTTAAAGTATTTACCACTGAGGAGATTAATAATTTTGGAATTGATAAGATCGCACGGGAGATACTGATAGCTGTGGAGCCTTGCGATCATATCTATATATCTTTCGATGTAGATAGCATGGACGCAACCATCTCTCGTGGCACAGGAACTCCGGCACCCAACGGTATTACAGAGAAGCAGGTTGCCGCTCTTTTACAACGGCTGATGCAAAGTCCGAAAGTTTGTTGCTTTGAGATAACTGAAGTAAATCCTACACTTGATAAGGAAAACCTGATGGCAGAAAATGCTTTTGAGATTTTGCTGAAAGTTACAAATCAATTGTTGTATGATTGATCTGCAGATTATTCTCCGCCACAGCTTAAATCATGCGCATTATATAAAGTACATTATTAACTTTTATATCTAAGTTGCATAGGCGCTACTGTGCATCCTAAAATTTTACAACATTACCAATTCAGATGAACATCGAACAATTGCTAAGAGAGAAAACGGCATCAGCTCTTTTTGAGCTATACCATCATCAAGTATCAAATGACCAGATAGCAGTCAATATTCCGCCTCATGATTTTCCATACGACTTTACCATTGTTGCATTTCCGTTTTCAAGGATAGCAAAAAAATCACCTGAACAAACCACTAACGAAATAGGACGTGCATTGATAACTCTGATTTCAGAATTAGAATCATTTGATGCAGTGAAGGGATTTCTTAACCTTCGGTTCAAAGATGAATTCTGGATAGAATTTCTACAAAAGACAAAAGACAATAATTCCTTTGGAGAATTTCCTTCAACAGGAAAAAAAGTGTTGATTGAATACTGTGGACCTAACACCAACAAACCGCTTCACCTGGGACACCTTCGAAACATTTTTATAGGCTTCTCTATTTCAAATATTTTGAAAGCAGCCGGAAACAATATTATAAAGGCAAATATTTATAATGACAGGGGCGTGCACATTTGCAAATCAATGCTGGCATACCAAAAATATGGCAATCATGAAACACCGGAAAGCAGTGGTGAAAAGGGGGATCATCTGGTAGGGGAATATTATGTTCGTTTTGAACAGGAGCTGAAGATGCAAATGAATAAGCTCATGAATGAGGGACTACCTGAAGAAGAGGCGCGTAAGCAAGCACCCTTAAACCAGGAAATATCGGAGATGCTCCTCAAATGGGAAGATGGCGACATAGAAGTACGAAATCTTTGGAATACTCTCAATCATTGGGTTTACCAGGGATTCGAAGAAACATATTTGAAGATTGGAAATGATTTCGATAAGGCTTACATGGAGTCTGACACCTATCTGAGGGGCAAGTCCATTGTTGAGGAGGGATTGAACAAGGGAATATTTTTCAAGAAAACGGATGGGTCCGTTTGGGTTGATTTGACCGATGAGGGTCTTGCAGAAAAATTGCTGATCAGAGCTGACGGCACCTCAGTTTATATAACGCAGGATCTCGGAACTGCAGATATGCGTTACGAAGATTACCATCCTCACGGTATGATTTATACTGTTGCGAATGAACAGGATCATCATTTTAAAGTGTTAAAGATCGTCTGCAAAAAACTTAACAGACCATATGCAGAGGGAATCCATCATCTGTCATACGGTCTTGTTTATCTTCCGTCAGGAAGAATGAAAACAAGGGAGGGTACTGTGGTGGATGCCGATGAATTGATTGATGAGATGGACGAGGCAGCGGCAAAAAAAACCAGTGAGCTTGGTAAGATTGAGAATTTTTCTGAGCAGGACTTGCTGAAGCTGCATCATACTTTAGGTATGGGAGCTTTGAAATTCTTTATTCTCAAAGTTGATCCTAAAAAGAAAATGCTTTTCAATCCGGAAGAATCAATTGACTTTCAGGGATTCACGGGGCCCTTCATACAATATACCTACGCACGGATTTGTTCTGTATTAAGAAAGGGTGCCGAAAAAAAGGAAGGTGATAAAAATGTACCCCCACGAAGAGATCGGCTTGAGTCGAAGGAACGGGCGGTATTGATGCAGGTTTATCACTATCCTTCAACGATTCTTGAGGCTGCAAGCAAGTATGAACC
>JACCZV010000344.1 GCA_013695775.1 Chitinophagales bacterium
AATTTATACCAGCCGGTATTGCTTAAAACAGCGGAAGGAATTATAGGGCTTTGATCGAAAGAGGAAAATCCATTAGGCCCCGTCCAGATATATTGCACTGAAACGTTAGAACTGCCAAGTAACTGAAATGAATTTCCTTCGCAATAATCTACCAGGGCTGAAGAGGCTGTAATGGTTGGCGGAAGGCAATCCTGGTTTATGGCCAGATTATTACAATCATTAAATTCCTCATAATATACAGTCGTTCCATACGCATCAAGTATTTTGACATAATCCACTTCCCCTGCATCGCGAAAACCGATATTTAACTCCTCTATATTACAAATGCTGCCTGTATAAGGCAAAGAGAAAAAGTTTGAACCATCGTACGACCAGTTAATAACATTGTCTATAAATTCGAAGCGAAGCGTTCTCCATGAAGACAGATCCATAATTAGCTCTGGCAAATTGCCCAAAGAAGTATTCCCAACAAAGATCAGAGATAAGGGCTGTGAGGTAGGCTCCGAAAACAATAAACAACCCGCACTAACATTACTTCCGGCTATATAAATCCAGGTATCCCCTGTAACAGAACCTCCTGCAGAGGGATCATTTTTCAATTTAACTTCAAGCGTAAAATTATTAGTGATGCAGAATGTGTCTTTAAGATAAAAATTAGCATAATAGGGGGTTGGGAAGGAGGGTGATGGAAGTGTAGTTAATATGCCATTTACAAATATAGTCTGCGCGTCGAGTACTTCCGAAACTGCCCCTGCTCCCGGGCTTATTTCAGCTTTCCATCGGGAAGTATCGCACTGACTAAAAATCATAAAAGGATTACCGCATAGAAATATTAAGGCGGCAACTAATAACGAAAAGGTTTTGGTAGTAAATTTTTTCAACCCAGCTGTCAGATCATGAAAAGATACAGATTGAAAGAATGAAGAAAATTTGATGCCACAAAGACAACAACCTCACAAAATATAGGTGAATAAGTTAATATTCAACCCTGATTGGCTGAATGCTTTATTGAGCACCCGACTGAAAGACACATGAGTGCATTATAAGTTTAAACCAGGGAGTGAAGCGCTGTGGATAACTCATTATTTCCTGAGCAACCACATCAGGGGATATCCACCTGATGGAGGATACTTCATTTCGGCTCCACAAAATTTCACCATTATATCTCCCGGTAAGAAT
Organism: Chitinophagales bacterium; assembly: GCA_013695775.1. Taxonomy (GTDB): domain Bacteria; phylum Bacteroidota; class Bacteroidia; order Chitinophagales; family UBA10324; genus JACCZZ01. The sequence goes on from JACCZV010000344.1 coordinate 1,180, forward strand.
ATGATCAAACTCATGCTCAAAAAGATTGCTTTGTTCATCATGAAAAGAATAGAGTATATGATCTTTGATAACCAAGGGAGTAGTAAAGCCAAGTTCCTCATGCAAACGGCGATTTGCAGCTGCTTTAACTTTTTCTCCAGGACGTGGATGACTGCAACAGGCATTGGTCCACAAACCGGCAAAATGATATTTTGTAGCCGCTCTTTTTTGCAACAACATTAAACCATTGTCATTAAAAATGAATATGCTGAATGCGCGGTGAAGAAATCCTTTTTCATGAGCTTGCGTTTTTCCCGCAATGCCGATTTTTTTTCCTGAACCATTTACCCGAATTACATTTTCTTCAGGGACCATTTATAATGTGTTTATGAGGTTAAATTTAAGGAGCTATTAAATCTAATATCGAAGGCTTAATAATTCTGGACCTCCATAATGTTGAGTTTCACCAGAATGAGTTTTTTGAATCTTGATATGAATGGAGAGTTTAAGGGTGTAAGTTTAATCCAATCAACGTTGTTCAATTTCGTTTTATTTGCAGCATGAAATTAGATATTCTTGCTTTCGCTGCCCATCCGGATGATGCAGAGATGTCTTGCGGAGGCACTATCGCCAGGCATATAAAACTTGGTAAAAAGGTAGGAATTATTGATTTGACAAGGGGGGAGCTGGGTACACGAGGTACATCGGAAATAAGGGAGCAGGAAGCCAGGAAATCATCAGAGATCCTTGGGATTCACATTCGGGAGAACTTAGGAATGCGTGATGGATTTTTTAAAAATGATGAGGCCCATCAACTGGAAGTGATTCGCATGATCAGAAAATACCAGCCCGAAATTCTACTCGCAAATGCGATCCGCGATCGGCATCCCGATCATGGCAGAAGCGCAAAATTAATTGAGGATGCCTCGTTTCTTTCCGGGTTGAGAATGATAAAAACAATTGGAGATAATGGTGATCAGAACCCATGGCGTGCGCGGGTGATCTACCATTATATACAGGATCAATGGATCGTTCCTGATATCC
>JACCZV010000003.1 GCA_013695775.1 Chitinophagales bacterium
GTGGGGTACTTCGCGTTATTCAATACCATTCTTTCTGCATCCTCGCAGTGAGATGCGACTCGATTGTCTCGGCTCCTGCATCTCTCTTGAAAATTCACGCAATTATGATCCTATAACTGCCGGCGAATATCTAAATGAACGATTGGTAGAGATTGGGTTGAAAAAAGTTAAATAACTCATTATGCCTCCGAGGGCACTGATATATCTGAAAGATATATTTATTATAGCCATTACCTCCTTCGGCGGTCCTCAGGGTCATTTAGCCGTGATGCATAATATCTTGGTGAAGAAACGAAGATATTTCACTGAAGAGGAATTGCTTGCAGCGAATGGGCTTTGCCAGATGCTACCGGGCCCTGCGTCAACTCAAACCATTATCGTGCTGTCACAAAAAAAAGGGGGGGTCTTGCTTGCCATCCTCTCACTTATTGTCTGGATTATTCCCGCCTCTGCTCTCATGTCGGTGTTGGTACTTCTTTTTTCGATGTTCGAAACACGAAACATGCCCACCGACTTCCTGATATTTATTCAGCCGGCAGCCATTGGCATCATCGCCCACGCCGGGTTCAGCATGGGCATGAAGCTTATTAAAAACCGAACGGGCGTTTACATTCTTATGCTTTCGGTCATGATCGCATTATCTGTTACAACACCATGGACCTTCCCATTAATACTTATCGGAGCTGCCGGAATAACTAATATAACGAATAGAATGGAGATTGTGCCGGAGCAGCAGGTGCAACCCCAGGTAAACTGGAAAAATACTTATCTGAGCCTTGGAATTTTTTTCGGTCTGTTTATCATAATAGGAGCTTTAGCAGTAGTAACCCGTAACCGGCCCTTTATTTTGTTTGAGAACTTTTTTCGTTTCGGAACACTCACCTTTGGTGGTGGAAGTGTGCTGGTGCCTATGATGTTTGAACAGTTTGTGAAACACCATGCTTATATTTCTGCAACAGACTTTCTATCAGGCCTTGCAATTAATCAGGCCATGCCTGGGCCGTCGTTCGCCTTTGCCGCTTTCACAGGAGGAATGGCTTTGAAAGGCATGGGTGCTACCTTTCAATTCGCAGGCTGTCTCATAGGTATCATTGCTATTTTTTTACCGGGAGCGTTGATGGCATTTATGATATATCCCTTCTGGGAACACATGAAAAATTTTGCTTTTATAAAAAAATCCCTTGAGGGAATCAATGCTGCTTCCGTTGGGCTGGTGCTTGCTGCTGCAATCATACTTTATACAAATCTTGAGTTCCGATGGATAAACCTTGCGGTAGTGCTTACGGCTTTCTTGTTGCTTGAATTCACGAAAATAAAAGCACCTTACCTTGTAGTTCTTGCGCTGCTATCCGGTATTGTATATTCATACCTGTAAATTTGATAAGGAAAGTTTACTTTAATAGATAATAAAGGGCGGTAAGCATTTATGTTTTATTAAGCCTTATGATTATCTTGAAAATATTTTTTAAATTTTTTAATATAGTTTGATGCGGTTAGTTATATTTTTTATATGTTTACTGGAAAGAAACAGGTAGCGGAACAACATTACACTCCTTCTTATCAAGTTATTATTCTATCCACCAAAAGGAGATCCCCGCAACCATATTCTTTATTGACATTTTTTCATGAAATCTCAACTTCATTCTATGAAATCTAATTTTTACAAAGTCAGTCTTATCGCTTCTCTTCTTGTTAGCCTTTCATGTGTACATGTTGTGGCTCAGTATTGTACCACCAACCTATATACCAATGGCTGCCAGTATGGCGACTATATTGATAACCTGATTGTAGGCAGCATAAACCAAACTGGTACTGGCTGCGGTAGTGGAACCTTAGGCTTCTCTGATTATACCTCTCTTTCTACTGAGTTCGAACAAGGCTCTACCTATTCACTCACCGTCTCTGTTGGTTATTATGGAATGTATGTTTCAATGTGGATTGATATGGATGATGATTCAATTTTTGAGGCATCTGAAAAGCTCGTGTCGTATCTCTATTGTTCAACGCCGTTCGTCAATTATTCATCAAATTTTACAATGCCTGTGTTTGCAGTGCCGGGCGATCATAGAATGAGAGTAAGAAGCGTTTCATATAGTTTTCCGGTTGATCCTTGCCTGCAGTATACATATGGTGAAGTCCACGACTATACTGCACACATAACTTCACCTGCAAATATGAGCTATGTATCGAGTACTACTACGCAGGCGAATACAGCAACAACTTCGGCAGGCAGCCTCGATGTAGAGGTGATAGGACTTCAGGTGGTGACATCAGGAAGCCTGAATCCATTGACATTAACCTCGATAAATGTCAATTCCAATGGCACCACAGATTTTAACAATGATGTTGACAACGTAGAAATATATTATACAGGCACAGACCCCTCATTTTCTACCACTACATTATTTGGATCATCCACCAATCTCTCAGCTCCGATCAGTGGGAGCGTAACTTTAGCTCCGGGTATTAATTATTTCTGGATTGTATATGACCTGTCACCAACCGCCACATTGGGTGATTTCATTGATGCCGAAGTCACAGAGATATACATTGATGGTATTGGAGATCAAACCCCCGCAATTACCGCTCCTCAGGGAAGCATTCAATTAAACTATTGTACAGCCGAAAATTCCAATGGTTGCTACTTCGCATATATTGATGGAATCACCTTAAACACACTTTCCAACCTGGTCACTTATTGTAATGGAAGCACAGACGGATATATTTTCTATGGTCCTGTCGGCAGCTTAACAACAAGCCTTCAGCTTGGAAGCACCTATACCATTACGCTCGATGGCCCGCCTGTTGAACCAGTTGGATTTGGGGTCTGGATTGATTTTAATGACGATGGCGACTTCTCAGATGCGTCAGAGTTTGTTTTCTCTACCTCCACCTACGGACCCGGCACGGTGACCGGAACCATCACCATTCCTGCCTCTGCACCTTTAGGGGAGCATCGTATGCGTGTTAGGGCCAAGGACTATGGAATTGTAAGCTCAACGGAATCCTGCACTACATTCACATATGGTGAAACTGAAGATTATACCATTACCCTGGTGAATTCGACACCGATGGATTACGTTTCAAGCACCACAACCCAGAATAACATAAGCTCGATAGAGGCCGGCGAAACAGACGTTGAGATTATCAGCTTGCAAATAGTAACGGATGGAAGCTTATCCCCATTTGATCTTACGTCGATAACCATCAACTCAAATGGTACTACAGATTTCTCAAATGATGTTGAGAATGTAAATGTTTATTATACCGGGAATGACCCCAATTTTGCAACCACAAACCTCTTTGGATCTTCAGCAGATCTATCCTCACCGATCACCGGCAACCAGGAATTAAACGCCGGTACAAATTATTTTTGGATCACCTATGATCTTAGCTCGAATGCTACAATAGGAAATTATCTTGATGCGGAAGTAACAGAAATAATACTCAATAATGGGGGAGGCACCCACGTGCCCACCGTTACCGCACCCGCCGGAAGCAGACAAGTCAACTATTGTCTTCCAACAACTACTTATGGGTGTAGCTATGGATATATTGACGGAGTTATTTTTAACACTCTTACAAACACACTTACAGGCTGCAATGGAAGTTCTGACGGATATATCAACTATGCACCATCGGGAAACCTGACCACAAGTGTGGAATTAGGAGGAACATATAACATCACTTTGATAGGTGCCGTGTATGGTTATACAT
>JACCZV010000008.1 GCA_013695775.1 Chitinophagales bacterium
CATTTAGCTTTACCATACTTTACCTCTCACAGAATCTTCGCGGTACATTTCATCACCAGCCATTACATTGAATGCTTTATAAAATTCCGGCATGTTTGAAAGTACTCCGATTACCCTGTATTTACCCGGTGAATGCGGGTCAACTACCAATCGCCTCTTTTGCTCTTCGGGCCTGAAAGTTCCAGCCCACACTTTAGCGAAGCTGATAAAAAACCGCTGGTCGGCAGTGAGGCCGTTAACAGTAGCAGTGTCTTTAGGGTTCTTGACTTTCGCTTTCTGATAAGCATAATATGCTATAGTCAGGCCGCCAAGGTCAGCAATGTTTTCTCCCTGGGTAAATTCTCCGTTAAGATGGAATGTATCTATGGGTGAATAAGAATTGTACTGCTCGGTTATAAGCCGGGTTCTGAGATTATAATTTTCAGCATCCTGCGAAGTCCACCATTCTTTAAGATTTCCGTCTGCATCATATTGTCGCCCCTGGTCATCAAAGCCGTGTGTGATTTCATGGCCAATCACTGCTCCAATAGCCCCGTAATTCATAGCATCGTCAGCATCAGGATAAAAAAATGGTGGTTGCAATATGGCCGCCGGAAATACTATCTCATTATTTACAGGATTATAATATGCATTTACAGTTTGGGGGTTCATCAGCCATTCCGTTCTGTCAACCTCGGTACCCAGCTTGTTTAAGTTGCGGCGGTTTTCAAATTGAAAGCAATTGATGACATTTAACACAAACGGTTTACGATCAATTTCCACGGCAGAATAGTCGCGCCATTTGTCGGGATACCCTACTTTGATCCTGAGCTGGCTGAGTTTCTTTTGAGCATACACTTTTGTGCTGTCGGTCATCCAATCCACGCTGGCAATGCGTTCCCGGTAGGCTACCATAAGGTTTTGAATGAGTTCGAGCATTCTTTGCTTTGACTCAGGACTAAAGTTTGTCTTAACGTATTCTTGTCCTGCCAATTCACCAAGGCAGGTATTTTCAAGTTCCTGAACGCGCTTCCATCTGGGATCCATTTCCTCTATGCCCCGGAGGGTTCTGCTATAGAAATTGAAATCTTCTGTTGCGAATTCAGAGCTAATAACTGATGCAGCTCCATTTATAAGATGAAATTTGTAATATGTTTTCCATTCATCAATAGGGGTAGATTTCAACATGCTGTTTACACGCTCAAGAAACTGAGGCTGGCTAACGATCAGTGTATCGAAGCTTTTCAGCTGCAGCGATGAAAAATAAAGATCCCAGTTCACGGAACCATATCTTTCTTTCAGATCTGCTTTTGTCATTTTATGATACGTAGCATGAGGATCCCTCTGCTCTACTCGCGTCATAGATGAGTTAGCAAGTACGGTTTCCATCTTCATTATCTTCCTTGCATTGTTTCCCGCTTCTGCTGAATCTTCTCCCATAAAAACAAAATATTTTATAATGTGCTTTATGTATTCCTCACGGATCTGTTTCGATTTCTCATCGGATAGAAAATAGTAATCCCGATCTGGTAGGCCAAGACCAGTTTGATAGAGGTATAAGACATACTCGTTGCTATTCTTCTGATCCTGATCTACGTAGCTTGCAAGCAGGGCAGTAGAGTTTATCAGGTTAGATGTGGCAGTGAACCGTATCACATCATCTGTATTTTTAAAGGCAGCGATGGTATCGAAGTAGGATTTTAAGGGTGTAATGCCGGCCTCATCAATTGCCATAGAATCCATTCCTGTGAGGTAAAAGTCTCCTACCTTCTGGGTGCTGCTTCCCTGATTTTGATCCTGCGCTGAAGCTGCTGATTCAAGTACTTTCCTGAGCTGATAGCGAACCGAGTCGTCCACCACCTCTAACATGCGCCATGAACTCTCTGTAGAGGGAATTGGGTTTTGTTTGATCCACTTAGCATTTACGAAATCGTAAAAATTATTTACAGGATTGAATGAAGAATCGAATGTGGAAATGTCTATTGGATTAGCTCGTTGGCTTTGCTCTGATTTTTTATTAGGAGCAGTGCAAGAAACTATAAGAAGAAGCGCAGCGAAGGGTAGCAGATTGAAAATCTTCATAGATAAATAAATTGAAAAGTAAGAGTTGTAAGATAAAAGGATATCCCAAATTGCTCAAACCAGAGTTCTAAGCAAGAATGACAAAGGTATTTTCCTAAAAGATTATTTCGAAATTCTTACAACTAGTTTCGACAAAACACTTTTATTAACCTTATAATGCTTTAAAACAGAATGTTCTGTTAATAGCAGCCAGCTTTAATCATTATTTTTTGAGGGGTGCTATGAGTTCAATAAGAGCAACCGCATACGCAGTTATACCCTCCTCCCGTCCAACAAAGCCCATTCTTTCGTTCGTGGTAGCCTTAATTCCAATGGCACTTTCGGAAATTTTCAATGCCTGGGCAAGCACCTGTTTCATCTGAGGAATGTATGTACTGAGTCTGGGCAATTCCAGGCAAACTGTTGCATCTATATTGCCAATGATGTAATTATTATCGTATAGTAATATAGCTACACGCTTTAATAAAACTATGCTCTCAATATTTTTGTATTGATCCTCTGTATCAGGAAAATGGAAACCAATGTCTCTCAAGCCGGCAGCGCCTAGCAATGCATCACAAATGGCATGAATCAGAACATCCGCATCTGAATGGCCTGCAGGGCCTTTAGGGTGCGGTATGAGAACACCACCCAAAACAAAATCACGATCGGATATTAAGGGATGTACATCAAAGCCAAATCCAACCCTGCACTGCATTAATTATACAGTAATTTATAAAATGGGAGACTGGTTTCGATAAGTTTAACCTTAACCTTTAAGTCTTTGGCATTTGATAAATTCATATCTCGCCCTGTTAATCCTCACTCTCGTCAGGGGCCTCCTCGGGTTCTTTATCAGCATTGTTAAAGTCAAAAACAAGAGAAAAGCGGAGGGTATTATCTAATGGTGTTTTCTGACTGGATGTTGGGATTAGATAAGAAAAATTCAATCCAAACACGTTGTACTTAACTCCTAACCCTGCAGTGAGGTACTGCCTTGCACCTTTTGTTTTGTCTTCATGAAAAAAACCAGTCCGAACGGAGAACAATTCTTTATACCAATATTCAACACCGGCGGAAATCATTATTTCGCGAACCTCTTCCCCGAAGCCACCAGGAGCATCACCAAAGGATTGAAATATACCCTGCACTGTCGATTTATTACGATAATCACCAATAGAATCCGGAGTGGGCACCAATAATTTATTCAGGTCGAGATTAAGAGAGAGCCTGTTGTAATCATCAAACTGAAAACTAACTTCACTTCCTAAGCCCAGGTTGGTAGGCAGGAAATCCTTATTTTCAGCAGACTCGGTATAAGTAATTTTATTGCCGATGTTAGCAATGGTAGCACCGATGTTGTAATATCCCCTCGTCTTACCAAATTTAGCCGGATGATTGTAAAAGAAAGAGATGTCTGATTTAACAGCTTTACCAGCTTTTATCGGAATATTATTCACAGAAAAGCCTGACGCAAGGTTAGAATAGACAAATCCGAGGTTCAGCCCTACGCTGAAATGCTCAGCCAGTTTTCGTGCATATCCCGCATCGAGTACAAATTCCTGCGGATTAAAATCGCCGATTGTTGAGCCGGTTGCGCTGGTGAAGGTAATGCTACCCAACGAGAAATATCTTAGACCTACCGTCAGTGCCTGGTTTTCATCCACCTTATAATATCCACCTAAAGAAGCCAAATAAATGTCATTCACCAGTTCACGCAACCAGGGGGTATAAGTTACTGCTACCGAGAGGTTGTTTGCAGCGAAAGGAAGTTTGGCGGTATTCCAGAATACTGCATTTGCATCAGGAGATAGGCCAATACCAACATCACCCATTGCGGCCGAGCGCGCATCGGGAGCGATTCGCAAAAACGGCACGGCAGTATTGATGGTATTCACGCGGCCATCTAAGGAATCAGCTGAGCCAATCTGGGCTTTCACATCTGCTGATAAGCATAATAATGTTATCAATGATAAGCAAGAAATTTTCTTCAAAGAGTCGTTCGTCTTCATTAAGGAATACCTAAATTTAATTTTTGTTAAAAAAATCATGAAATTCTTCTATTTAAGAACGACTAGCTTTTCAAAGGTGTCGGCCTTCATGCCGTTCTCAGCCCGAACGGTAACCTTATAAACATAAACTCCTTTGCCGATATTATCTCCAAAGTCGTCATTCCCATCCCAAAAAATTCCATTTACCCGATAGCCACCATCACTTATTTTATTATCAGCAGATGAGACCGACATCTCAGGAATCACATTTTCATGAAGTGTTTTTATAAGCTTTCCTGAAATGGTATATACCTGAATCATGACATTCAGCATCTGGCCTGGCATGTTATGCTCGAACATGAATTCAGTACGCGTAGTAAAGGGATTGGGATAATTCAATACATGTGCTAAAGCCATCTCAGCCGAGGTAGATACAATGAAATCGGTAGTGCCTTCAGATGAGTTATTATACACATCCCATGCTTTTACAGTAACGGTATGCGCTCCCTCTGCCAGAGCTTTTAAGGGATAGAGCACTTCGCCGGATTGATAGCTGTCAAGATCTGAAGTATAAAAGTCATTCATCACAAGTATATTCTTCGAATCATTATCAAGTGTACCAGCAATGTCATGGCCTATACCTGTTCCCACAGTATTTACTCCATTCTCATCATTTAATTTAACGAGAATGGTTGGGTTTTCATCCGTTATACCTCCGGGAACAAACTTCTCATCATTCATAAATACTTCAATTTCAGGCCCGGTCGCATCAAGAGAGGCAGAATCGGCAATTCCTCCAATAACAACATCATTTTTATAGCCGTGCGCGTCAATCATTCCATTTTCAGCATAATAGCTAAGCTTTCCAAAACCATATTGATATGAAATATCTTTGGGAACTATGAATGAAAACGTAAAGATCCCGTTCTTAACGCTCGCCTTGCCATTATATACGATGTTTTTCTGGAGAACAAAATTGCGTAACTGACTGGAGGGATCATTTACTAATGTTTGGTAGGTGATGGGCTTATCATATACTGTAGGATATAAGGTGCCATTGAAATCATTCATCACATTTCCGTTAAGGTCATTCACTGAGCCTGAAATAGTGACCTTTTCCAAAGCTTGGAGAGTATCCTGCACAGTACCGACGGGCTGAGAATTTATAGATGAAGTCGTAATGCCAAATGTTGGATAATCCAGGGTAAGGGCAGGGTCACCGAGGAGTGTAAATTTTCTATTGTTCGTATCACCGCCAATGCTGTTTTTCCCCTTTCTGAATACCTCCCCGAGTGGGGG
>JACCZV010000009.1 GCA_013695775.1 Chitinophagales bacterium
GAATTCAGCATGACGATCAGATCCTGCACCATCACCATGAACTTGATTCAGGGTCTGAACTATAACTAAAGAAGTTGAGAAGATACTGAAATAAATTCAGCTTGGCGATCAGATCCTGCACCGTCACCCTGACCTGTTTCAGGGTCTGAACCTATAACTAAAGAAGTTGAGAAGATGCTGAAATGAATTCAGCATGACGATCAGATCCTGCACCATCACCCTGAACTTGTTTCAGGGTCCGAACCTATAACTAAAGAAGTTGAGAATGCTAAATGAATTCAGCATTACAGGTTCTCACCGTCTCAATTTTTCAATTTCCAAAATAGAAACTATTTTCGCTAACAACTGTTAGTAAACAATGTCTAAGGATAAAACAATTAAAAGAAAAGACCAGATCACCCTTATAGCACAGAATAAATTCCGTGAAAAGGGTTATCGGGCTGTTTCTATGCGTGAATTGGCGGATCATGTAGGCATCGAGGCCGCCAGTTTTTATAATCACTTCAATTCGAAGGAGAGCATTCTGAAAGAGATCTGCTTCCGCATGGCTGATGAATTTTTTAACAGCCTTGAAAAGGTCACTCATGATGAAAAGCTTCCTGATAAGATATTGGAAAAAGCGATTCAATCACATATAAAGGTTATCACTTCCAACACCGATGCCTCTGCTGTTTTTTTTCTCGACTGGCGTTATCTCAGCGAACCTGTTCTGTCAGAATTTTTAGAGCTGAGGCGGAAGTATGAAAATATTTTTCGCAAGATCATAAAAGAAGGCATGGACAAAGGAATCTTTGAAAAGCTTGACGAGACCTTTACGGTACTCACGATATTTTCTTCTTTGAATTGGGTCTATGAATGGTATGATCCGAAAGGAAAATTCACGCCCGATCAAATCGCCGAGAATTTGTCAAAGCTAATTTTGGATGGTATGAGAAAACAATGAAACGGTACAAGAAGAATTTTAATGTAAAAATTAATAAGGATGTACGGAGGCGGATACATTTTTTCAGAACCAACACAGAAAGAGCAGGACGATCATCTTGACGATCCTGTAATGCTGGCTGCCTTTGAGGCGAGAATCGGGCAGGGAGAAAAAATTGAACCGCAGGATTGGATGCCTTATGAATACCGCAGGCAGCTGATACGTTTAATAGAACAGCACGCCCATAGTGAAGTGATGGGTGCTCTTCCTGAGGGTGCCTGGATCACGCGTGCCCCCGGTTTCCGGCGCAAGCTTGCTCTGATTGCAAAAGTGCAGGATGAAATTGGTCATGGGCAGTTGCTTTACAATGCGGCTGAAACACTTGGCAAACCGAGGGAGGCCATGATCAACGATTTGCTGAGTGGAAAATCGAAATATTCAAACGTCTTTAATTATCCCGCGAAAACATGGGCGGATGTAACAGTAATCGGATTTTTGATTGACGCTGCTGCTATTGTGAATCAGGTAGCAAACTCAAAGGGATCATATGGCCCTTATTGCAGGGCGCTGGAAAGAATTTGTTATGAAGAATCGTTTCACATTAAGCAGGGATATGATGCTTTTGTGGCCCTTGCTCTTGGCAGTGCTTCACAAAGGCAGATGTTACAGCAGGCACTGAATCGCTGGTGGCAGCCTATCATGCATTTTTTCGGCCCGGCTGATAAAAATTCAGTTCACAGTGAACAATTAATGCGCTGGAAGGTAAAGATGGCAAGCAATGATGCAATGCGCCAGCAGTTTCTTGATTCCTATGTTCCTAAGATATGGGAGCTGAACCTCACGCTGCCTGATCCATACTTAAAGAAAAACTTAGAATCGGGTAAGTGGGAATTCACAGAGCCGGATTGGGAGGAGTTTTATAAGGTAATCAACGGGGATGGACCGTGCAACGCAGAACGGCTGGCCACCCGAAAATATGCGGAGGAACATGGCCACTGGGTCAGGCAGGCCTTAATTAATTCCCGCCAGCAGTTTGCCATTCCGTTAGCATAAACAATAAGATTTCCGGTTGAGATTATTGATGCTATAAATAAAGGGCATCGGAAAATAAATGAAGAGGTTCGGAAAATGAAGACAAAATCACCGATAGTAGATCCCCGGATCATTCGGCTAGACCTTGAAAAATCTGCATCATTCAATCATCTGGGTGATATGGAAGTCTGGGGGACCTACGAGGTGTTTCATCAGAAAAAAAGAGGGGATCAACACATTCATGCCGGTGTAGTGCATGCCCCTGATCCCGAAATGGCTCTTGTTTTTGCAAAAGAACAATATGGCCGACGTTTAAAATGTGCCAATCTTTGGGTAGTAAAAACTTCGGATATTTATTCCATTGGTTATGAAAATGAAGATATGTTTGAAACCGTTCCGGAAAAAATTTATCGCGAAGCTGGGGGATATAAACTCCGTGAAAAGATCAGCCAGTATAAAAAGAGCATAACATCGGTGAATATAAAGGAAAGGGAAACATTGTAGAATTCGGCTATGTGGAAGTCAGCACTTTAATAGTATGAATGCAGTAAAGGATTTAATTCTGAAAATGGCTGATGACTCACTTATTATTGGTCATAGGAGCAGTGAATGGACGGGACTTGGCCCCATCCTGGAAGAGGACATTGCCTTTTCTTCTATGGCGCAGGATAAGATAGGGCATGCACTTGCTTTATACGGAATACTCCATGAGCAGTTCGGAGAACTTGAGGCGGATCAGTTAGCCTTTAACAGAAAAGAGAGTAAATTTCGCTGTTGCCATTTTGCAGAGCTTCCAATCGGTGAATATGATTTCAGTTTAATGCGCCATTTTCTCTTTGACCATGCAGAGGCGATAAGATACGAAATGCTCTCATCCTCATCGTTTGCTCCCCTGGCCCAGCTTGCCCGAAAAATTAAAGGAGAGATAAAATATCATGTTCTCCATGCTAATTCGTGGATCCTTCGGTTAGGCAGAGGTACGGAGGAGAGCCGCCATAGAATGCAGTCGTCGCTCAACTTTTGCATGCCGTATGCATTGGGAATATTTGAGAAAAATGAAGCTGAGTCGGATCTTATCACAGAAGGCATCTTTGCGGGGGAGGAACATCTCAGAATCTTATGGGAGGAACAAATTTGGAAGCAGATTGATCAAGCAGGGCTTCAATTTCCAAACGTTCCAGAGAAAAAGGTTCACATGGGAGGACGAAGCGGAAGACATACTGTTCATCTGCACATGCTTCTCGAAGAATTGTCGCAGGTTTTTCGGATGGAACAAGGTGTGGAATGGTAATTTTTAAATTATGATTTCAACAGAAAGCAATGTCGGTAAAACGACAATCTTATTAGCTCTTAAAGAGGTGATGGACCCCGAACTCCCCTTTTTATCGGTGGTGGATTTGGGGATTATTGGTGACATAGATATTCATGAAAATAGGGTACTACTAAAAATACTTCCCACTTTTACGGCGTGCCCTGCTATCCAGCTTATGAGAGAGCAGATTATTGAAAAGATTTTATCGCTCGGTTTCTATGGAGCTGAGGTTGAAGTTGATTATTCTATTCCATGGAACTCTGACAGGATCAGTGAGGAGGGTAAAAAAAAGCTGGAGAAGTTTGGATTGGCTACTGCTGATACTCACCAGGGCAATTTTAGTATAGATGATATAGAGCAGAGTAAATGCCCACACTGCAGCAGTTGTAATACTACCATGAATTCTATTTTTGGCTCCACCCTCTGCCGTTCTATGCACTACTGCTTCGACTGCAGACAGGGGTTTGAGCGTTTCAAGCCATTATAACCGTTTGATATACATAAAAAATAGATTCTTAATTTGGTTAAAAGTTTACATTCATCTTCAGTCTGCTAAATTGTAACTAACTGAGTGAGGTCAACATGACAGGACTTTTTTTTGGATCGTTTAATCCCATTCATACGGGTCATCTTATTGTTGCTGAATATATGCGACAGCAGGCCGCTATGGCAGAAGTTTGGTTCATCGTTTCTCCTCATAACCCATTTAAAATAAAAAATGGATTGATAGATCCGCAATTCCGGCTGAAAATGGTGAAAGTTGCCATCGAAGACAATAAGTATTTCAAAGCAAGCAATATAGAATTCAAATTACCACTGCCATCTTATACGGCTGCTACTCTGATAGAGCTAAACAAAAAATTTCCGAGAAAGAAATTTTCTGTAATCATTGGTTCCGATACCCTCAGCAATTTTCATCGCTGGCGGAATTATGATACTATTCTGAACAATTATCGACTCTTTATCTATCGTCGCGGTGAAGCAGATGTGGCAAGTTGGAGAAAATATCCAGGAATTACCTTTTTCGATGCTCCACATATAGAAATTTCTTCAACGCTTATCAGAGATATGATTGCGAATAAAAAGTCGATTCGCTACCTGGTGCCGGAGGCAATAAGTAAATATATAAGGAAAAATAAATTATATAGTTCCAAATGACGATTTCAATAAGGACTGTTATGAAACGATTATGCAAACTGCGAAATCTTCTCTACCCTACGCTGATGGCGGCCCCCGTCAAACGATGTAGTTATAAATTCGTGCACCATAGATTTTGAAAGGTCAAGTGAGACGTAACGTGCCGGAAGGCAAATAACATTCGCGTCATTGTGCTGCCTTGAAAGACGGGCAATGTCACTCATCCAGCAGATGGCAGCTCTGATCTTGCGGTGCCGGTTAGCTGCGATTGCTACACCATTAGCGCTTCCACACAATAAGATGCCTAAGTCAGCTTGCTGATCCTCAACCGCTGCGCATAAAGGATGCACATAGTCGGGGTAGTCAACCGAGGCAGGGGAATCGGTTCCAAAATTCAATATTACATATCCTTCCGATTGCAGCCATGACCGAAGGGCCTCTTTGTATTCGAAACCGGCGTGGTCGCAGCCAATAGCTATCGTTTTGGGAGTATTCATCTGTGAAGTTATTATATTGCAAATTTAAGAGAGATTGGTCATCTTATCTCATTGTTTTGATACTCTGCCTCCTCTGCCTCTTCTCTCTTTTTCCTGTTAAGAGCAACCCTTTTAGATATAACAATCCCCATTTCAAACAAGCCATACAGCGGCACTGCCACTAAAGTCTGGCTGAACATATCTGGTGATGGGGTAATGATTGCCGCAATAAATAAGATTGCTACGGCGGCGAATTTTCTATACTGTGTAAGCATCTCATGAGTCGTTAACCCCGCTTTAGCAAGAAAATAGATCAGGAGCGGAAATTCAAAGATTAACCCGCACGAGAAGCTAAGTCCGGTTATGGTATCGATGTAGGAGGATAGATTGATGGTATTTTCAACTTGTGCACTTACCTGGTAAGAGCCAAGGAAATTAACGGTAAAAGGAACGATAAGGAAATAACCGAACAACAAGCCGGTATAAAATAAAAATGACGCAGCTATCACGGCACCTGAGGCATGCTGCTTCTCACCCTCGTGCAGCGCGGGCTTCACGAAGCGCCAAAACTCCCAGAATACATAAGGGAATACCAATATCAACCCCAAAACAAATGCTATCTGCAGATGAATCATGAATGGGGCTGATAGATCAATATTTGTTAGGGTGAATGACACTTCCGTGATGCAGAGGTCGCTGATGTGCAAAGCGCTTGCGAGCACACACATTACCTTATATGTCCAGAACTGAGGGTTCTTTGGCGCAAGCAATATTTCATCAAAGACAAAGGATTTGTTGAGAAAGAGAATAGTGCCTGCCATTAAGATGGCAAGCAACGACCTGATTATATGCCACCGCAGTTCCTCCAAATGGTCGAGAAAGGACATCTCGGCTTCAGTTCCACCGCGCTGTCTTAAAAATCCATCAAGCCACCCCATCAACTCATATTCTTTGATTTCCAAGTAGAGCTATTATTCCGTTCCAGGATTAATGGCGAATGCATGAAAATGGTCATTAGTAAAAACTAATCAACACCTATAACTTTCATGAGCTCTTCAAGTCGTGGAGAAAGAACGATCTCTGTTCGCCTGTTTTTCGCTTTTCCTTCTGATGAGCTGTTTGCGGAGACCGGAAAATATTCACCTCTTCCGGAAGCTATGATCTGCTTGGGTACAACTCCATTATCTGTAAGGATACGTATGATGCTGGTAGCCCTCAGTACACTAAGATCCCAATTGTCTTTTATCGCGCCTTTACCCGTGAGGGGAACATTGTCTGTATGTCCCTCCACATTTATAGTAAGGTCTGAATTACTCCTCAGCACCGCCGCAAGCTTTTTCAATGCGTCTACTCCTTTGGTATCTACCGTGGTGCTGCCTGATTTAAAAAGTAGTTTTTCCGCCATAGACACATATACTTTTCCATTTCTCTGTTCGACAGTAAGATCACTTGTCTCGAAACCAAGCAATGCATTCGTCAATTGGGACTTTAGGGCATTTGCAGCAGAATCTTTATGTTTCAATAAGGACTGTAATTCCGCTAGTTTGCCCTCGCGCTCGATTAGATTACGTTGCAGAGAATCAAGAGCCTTTCCTTTTTGATAAATATCCTGTTGCTTTCTTTTGAGCGAATCACCTAACGCAAGCCTTTCGGTAGATGATTTAGAAAGCAGCGATTCATTTTGCTCAATGGATTGTTCATAGAGATTATTCACCTGGCTATTTAATGCTGAAGCCTTCCGATATCGCTCTCCAATAAATGTAGTGTCGCTGGCAAGTTTGTTAACCTGATCAGTTAATTCGTCTATTCTTGAAGTGAGTGCTTTACCCTCATCTTGCGAGTTTGCCAATTGATTATGAAGATTATTATTTTCAGCAGCCAGACTCGAATTCAACGTCACAGCATCCTCGAGTTTTTTTGCCGGTACACAGGCGCTAAATATACTTATCAGGAAAAAAATAGATGTAATATATTTATATTTATTCATGGGCCTGATTTCAGTGTTTAAAAATACAATATCGCACGATTAAACCTAATGGCACCGCCGCATTAAATATGCACATCAGATTCCCTTAAAAAAGGAGCCATCCGTTTATTCGGATGGCTCCAACAAAGATAATTATGCAATTTATTTCTGAACCGTAAATTTCATTCGGCTAACATCTTTTCCATTTAATATCTCAAACACATAAACACCGGGCGCCAGATCATGTATGTTCACACTATAACTGTTCGTTCCCTCGGATGCAAAAGATTGCTCGTTGAAGATCACTCTTCCTATAAGGTCATATGCGATCATCTGGATACCTGAAGGAGAGGAACTGTTGTATTCCACCACCATGTTTCCATTAGAGGGATTGGGGTAAATGTTGGTAAGTGTTCCCGTTATTTCCGTATCATTTAAGCTTCCAGTTGTTCGGAAGGGCGAGCTGCTTAACGAAACATTTAATGTATAACAGCTTGAGGAATTGAAGGAACCCCCTGCACCATAAACTTTAACCTTGTAGGTGCCTACAGTACTTGTATTCCATATAATGATCTCATCTTCTGTTCCGGCATTTTCCGATGAAGTTACTTTTGTTCCTGCTGTATTAAAGAAATAAATATCATAATCTGCGGGAAGACCTGAGAGTGTTACCCTGATGTTGGGTTCGCTTGCAGTATTAGTGAAGCTGAACCAATCCTTATCGGTAGAAGTGCCAATCAATGCTGTAATATTTGTATTTACCGGAATTGATTTAGCCTTAGCCTTGGTGTTATTCACTTCATAAGCATCTGT
>JACCZV010000017.1 GCA_013695775.1 Chitinophagales bacterium
CAATTCACCTATTTTCAAATATGAAAGGCCCTTCTGATTTATATCAAAAACGCTTTTTTGAATGGAAGTTTCAAGATTTTTAAATGCATCTTCTACATTGTTTTGCTTCAGATTTACCAAAGCCATATAATAGTAAATCTGATCGTAAAAATCTGCATATGTATCATTTCGCGACATTTCCCCCAATTGTGACAAAATTTCTTTTGGCGAACCTATTCCGGATTGAATATAATTTCTGCCTACGCTGATGCGGGCATTGAAATCCATATCATAGGAGGGCCGCATTTTGGTAACGGCTGTAAATTCTTTTGTCGCATAGTTATAATTCCCGTTCAACTGATAAAGCTGCGCCAGAATGTATGTATTTCGGGTAGCATCTTTTTTGCTTTTTATGAGGTTAATTGCCTGCTTCATAGGCTCAATGGCCTTATCATATTGTTTTTTCTGAATAAAAACGTATGCTTCCGTAAGAGCCAGATCCACTCGCATATCTTTGGGAAATTTCCCTTCTTTCAAATAGGAAAGAATAGCTTGTGCATCGGAGAAATTACGCAGGTCTGCAAATGCTCGCACAAGCCATAGCAGATCCATATTTCTAATTGGCTTGTGTTTCAAGGAGCCGAGCACAGAAGAATTCTGATCATTCGCTTTCACCTCTGCCTGAGCCTGCTCTTTTTCCTTTTCAGCCCTTGACATAGGCTTGCGATGCTTTTTCTTTTTTGAGCTGACAGATGAAGGTGAAGAAGATTTTTTATCCTTAAATTCTGAAGAGACAAATTGAAAGGTTGAAAGAGACGCTTCGTAATCCTTTTTATAATAGTAAGCTTTGCCGATATTATAATAGGCATCGTCAGTCCATTTGCTTTTAGGATGAAGCTTAGCTACTATAGTAAGCCGTTTGATGAGTGAATCCATATCTGACCCGGCAGCGGCATCTTCCGGATTTCCAATAAGGTAAATAGGAAGCAGCTTTGAATAATCCTCCTTTCTGCTTGCAAGCACCTGGTTTTCATATTCTATCATTTTTTGCCGCGCATAATAATAGCCATTGTAGTGAGCGGTGGTATTATGGTAAACACGCCCAAGATAAGATTGACCTCCTTTCTTGCCAGAGGAACATGACATGATAGTGGCTGACGTAAAGCATACCAACAAAATATATGAAAAACGATGATTCAATTGCTTTCTTTAAAACGATTAAAATTAATCCTTAAAAAGGTAAAAATATTTCAAATGAAACAAATAACGTAAGAAACCTAAAGGGATTGTTGCAGCATCACGGGTAAGAAACACTTCTTTTTTGATCAAATTCGTAATCAATACGATAGATACTTGGGTGGAAGGATATCTAACTGCTTCCTTAGCGATTTACAATGTTTCTTAAATCAGACGGTTAATATTTCTGAGAAGACGGAAGAGGACTTTAGAAGCTTGTATCATGGTGAATCGAATAAATTGCCTTGCCATGTTTCTTACCATAAAACCTATCCCAGGAATGGTAATAGGTTTGATAAGCGGTAACAGGAGTTAGTTTTTTCCCTGCAAGTATTCCATCCACACATTCACCTCTCCAATTCCAGTGCGAATTTGTTTCAGCATCTCTAAGCAAACTATCTGAATCCCTTGTAAAATTAAGAACGGTGTCGGCAATGGTTCTTTTCCACGAGTGAAATGAATACCCATCTTGTTCAAGAGCAATAACCACAGGAATGTTATCTACGAAATCATTAATGACTCTTTTTTTAGTAAGGTCATTCCACAAAAATGCCTTGCTACTCTCATCAACTACTAGTCCCACAACCCAACTGTTAGGGAGGAAGCTTTTGTTCTTTGCCGAATCAGTATTTGCTGTTGGAATATTAAGATCATAATTTTTTAACTTGGCATATTCGGTCATAAATTTCGGATCAGGTTGCATGATCATTGTATTGGGGTAAAGTTGCTTCCATGCTGCCAGCGTCATCTGCTGATATGGAATTACCTTCATGGTCATACCCTTCAAGGGGCCGGCTCCAGCAATTCCTGTTGATTGATACCACCACGATTTGGTATCACCATCCTCAAGAATTGCATTTTTATAAGCCACACCTACCAATCGGAATTTCTGGTATTTTCCCTCTATTATCGGATCAAATACCATCCCCGTCCTGCACATCGTACAATATGTCACCAGCAACGATTGCGTTCCTATGGAATCCTGTATTTTATGGTGGTAGCCAACAATTTTTAAAGGGTAGGCCTTTGCTACACCATTCAATTCAACGCCGATGATGTAATTGTTATCCGGCACTGTGTTATCCGCGGCGACGGCAAATATTTTTTGTTCAGGTTCTCTGAAAATGTTCTCAGGCATAAAATGAAAACCCAGTAGATAAACCACAAGCAGACCCATTGCGCCGGCAATTGACCGCCAAACAATTATCGAAGTTTTTTTCGTTTTAATGAATTGAAATAACGATGCAACAATTAGCATTAATCCTAAAAGTCGTGTATACCACAGTAGCCCGTGAAGAGCATATGCCAACTCCATCTGATCCTCCTGCTGGCTTGTTGGCACTGGCATTATCAGATAAAAGACAATGATATCAGGAAGAACTAACAACAGCAATCCCGCTAGGAAAGCAGCTAAAGTGAGGCGACGAGTCATAAATGAATCAGCAAACTTACTCAGTTAATTCTTATCTATTCAATAGGAATAAGGAAGAGGGCAGCCTCTAATTGAAATAATTCTTAATAACTATTATCTGCCTTGTAATAATTCAGTAGAGAATTTGTTCTAATTCGATGACAATACGTCTTGCGTACGGATATTCGCATTTTTATGATCTTCGCAAGAGTAATCTTCATGCTTAAGCTTCGTATGCACGAAATACAACTTATTCAATAATGCCGGAAGTTAAAATAGAGAATAAGAAAAGAAAGTCGTGGTATAAGCGATTAACCAATAAATACCGGTTGGTATTATTAAATGATATAACCTTCGAAGAAGTTACTTCCTTTAAGCTTACCCGGATGAATGTTTATGTGCTCATAAGCAGCATACTCGTAATATTTGTGCTGGTTATTTTGTCTGCAATAATTTATACTCCGTTAAAGGAATATATACCTGGATATGCAGATGTCAGCCTGCGCCGCGATGTTATGGAGCTTAAGCTGCGTGGCGATTCATTAGAACGTGTGCTGCATTCGAATAGCCTCTATCTGCAAAACATCAAACAGGTGATAAGTGGTCAAGTGTCGGTACAGGAAATTGCTGATACCTCAAATTCGTCGAAAGCCACTATCTATGATTCTATTAATCTTGATAAAGTCTCTTCTTCCGAGAAAGAATTCAGAAAGGATGTGGAGAAAGAAGAGCGCTTTACGATAAGCAATAGTTCATCTCCGGTCAAAAACAGGACGAATGTGAGAGCATTCCATTTTTTTCAGCCCATCAAGGGTTACATCACAGAACCATTTAACCTAACAAGCCAGCATTACGGTGTTGATATTGTAGCACCAGTAAATGAACCTATAAAAGCTACTCTCGATGGAATTGTAGTTTTCGCCGTTTGGACGGCTGAAACTGGATATGTAATGGCCATACAGCACAACAATAATTTAATATCTTTGTATAAACACAACTCAGTTTTATTAAAACAAGAGGGGAATTATGTGAAAGCCGGCGATGTGATTGCAATCATTGGCAACACCGGCGAGTTTACAAGCGGTCCACACCTGCATTTTGAGCTGTGGTACAATGGATTGCCGCTAAACCCAGAGGAATATATTGTTTTTAATTGACCTTTTATTACTTTTAATTCAAAATAATCATGATGTTTAACGCAAAAGAAACAAATCCTGCCAAACCCACGATCACTGCGTCAACCTCTCAATCAGCCGTAAACATCATCGGCGCCGGAACTCAAATCGATGGAGAGATCAGGTCAGAAAATGATATCCGCATAGATGGTAAAGTAAAAGGCACTGTTACCTCTAAATCTAAGATTGCAGTTGGTACCACAGGCCTGGTTGATGGAGACATGATCTGTGAAAATGCAGATGTTTCGGGAAAAGTCTTTGGCAAGGTTGAAGTAAGCGACATGATGTTTCTCAAATCTTCAGGATACCTGGAAGGAGACATTGTAACCGGGAAATTGGTAGTAGAAGCAGGTGCCCGGTTCACAGGCTCATGTAAGATGGGTGTCAAAGAAATGAAACCGAGTGAAAAACCTGTTTCGCAGCAACTTCAGAAAGAAGCAAAGGCTGTCTGATTCCGGCTACCTGTTTTATACTTCTATTGCCTACCAGCTCATCGCCATAATTTCTGTCGGATTTTTGGTGGGTTTCATCCTCGACAGGCTTACAGGATGGTCCTTCCCTGTATTCAAACTTATATTTTCATTTGGAGGGGTGATAGTGGCGTTATACTTGATTTTTAAGAAGTTAATGAAGAAAAAATAATGAATCCAAGGGCGACCTTCAGTAAATTGATCATTTACACCCTGGGCATGGCACTTCTGGTATCAATCATAAACTTCGTTTCCCCGTTTTTTAACTACTTCAGCCAATTTACATGGATCGCACTTGCATTTTTCGCTGTATTAACTGCACTTAGCTTGTATATAGGGTTAAGAGGATTGCAAAAGCAAGCTTATGGATTTGTGGCCAGCGTTAATGGCGTGGTACTTATCAAGCTTTTTTTATCTATTTTATTGGTATTAATATATGTTATGGTAGCGCGGCCCAATAGCCCATCATTTATCATCCCGTTTTTCTTTTTCTACATTGTATATACCATTTTTGAAGTACGTGAATTGATCCTCGTTCAGCGACTTATGACTAAGGCGACTTCCAAAAGAATATAATAAAAGTAGTTTAGGTAAGCAATAAGCTGCCCGTATTAAAAACCATTCGCTAATTAAATGCGACAGTGTTAATATCCTATCTGGAAATTATTTAAATCATACCCAGGGCTTAACTAATTTTGGCTATCTTAATTTGCAGTTCTGACCCGGGAAACTCTTACAAACCTTTTAAAGCCATTTGTACCGGAAGAGTCGGTTGACATGATTGTTGGGTGGATCATTGAGCATAAAATTGTCTTAACAGTCACCCAAAAAAGGAACTCCATTTTAGGCAATTATCGCGCCCCGCATAATGGCAAAGGACATCGCATATCTATTAATGGCGACCTAAACCCTTACGCTTTTCTTGTAACCTTCGTTCATGAGATGGCTCATTTAACTACATGCGTAAAACATCAGAAGAGGGTTACTTCGCATGGCAGTGAATGGAAGGAGCAATTCAAGTTACTTATGGATGAATTCTTCGGAAGGAAAATTTTACCTCATGATGTGAGGGCTGCATTAAAAATATATCTGATAAACCCTGCATCCACGCATTGCAATGATCCACATCTGATAAAGGTGCTTGACAGATATAATAAAAAAGCTGTGCTTTATGTGCAGGACCTTGATAGCAATGCCTTGTTTGTATGGAACGACGGCAGAATTTTTAAGAAAGGAGAGAAGCTTCGAAAGAGGTATAAATGTTATGAGGTAAAAACAAAGAGGATATATCTATTCAACCCTATTGCAAAGGTGAGGTCTTTTTAATATATAAATCTTTGATTGGCTAAGACCCTATTACTCAAATACGAAGGCTTCTAATGTTAAGTGAAAAGCCATTCAGC
>JACCZV010000049.1 GCA_013695775.1 Chitinophagales bacterium
GTATATTAAGTTTCTCATTCCCCAGCTAGGTGACTTTCTTAGCTAATACCGTCTTTAATTCCGAATAGTTTCTGTGGTAGAATTCAGAAAGCTTAACAATTTTTTTATCATTCATCATTAGATAAAGAAACTCATAAGTATCATATTCTGATGGCAAAAGAGAAATTTTAAATCCATCAAATTCAGACAGATTAAAGATTTTCTTTCGTCCCAATCCTAAATACTGAGATACTATAATGTTATTCATTTCGATACTAACTTTTACAGCTTTAGTTCTTATTTCTCCAAAGAATATCCAAATCCAGAAGAAAACAAGCAGCCCTAAAAAGATAAGAACTCCAAAAGAAGGAATCTTCTCAATGCTTAGTAGCTGACTAAAGCTAAAAATTAATAAACCAGTAAATAAAATAAAAAGGCCCGTGAGAATATTGATCCAGGGTTTAAATTTTGATTCTAATTCCATGTAGTATGATAATTACGCTCAGCGTTAGCATTTTATATACTTCCGTATAACTCCCCACTGCCACAAGTTAGTCTATCGCTAAAAATGAAAACCCGTATTATACCTGAAATTTGGCCGTATCATTATTAGTGCAAAATCGCCAAAAATGGTATCGTAATAAGGATTAAACGGGTAGTATAAGAAAGAAATTAATTGACTTCATACTTGCTTTTTCGTTTTAAGTACGATTGCATAATCTATTTATCTCCCCCAGTTATAGAAGTTAACTTGAAACGGAGATAGGGGCTAAGATTCTAGTAAAGCTTCATATATAAGTAGTTAGTTTAAATAATAGTTCAAAATGAGATAATCAAAGGAAAAACTTTGTCAGTGGTCGGCTTCCCCGCCCGCACCACCACAACTTCCCGCACTACTACTCTTGCCGTTGTCGTCGTCCTTGCAGCACCTCACATTTTCCTGTGCTCCTACTCTATACTCGTCTGTTTAGCTTTTAAGAACTCCAGGTTCTTCTGTTCCTGCTGAATCTCTTCCATCATCTTTTGCTGGCTCACCCTGGTTTCTTTTTGATCTATCTCAGCCTGTTTGATAAGTGCTTCTGCATTTCTTATTTTCTTGCTGAGTGAAGAATCTTCACGAATAAGGTAATCATACTTTTTTATTTTACTGTCAAGCTTTTTCTGCGCATTGGTCATCTCCAGACCAACGGTAGCCGTAGCCTCGTTGCGGGCAAAAGTTCTTACAAAGTCTTCCGCCGCTTTGTACTGCGCTGCATGATCTAATGAATTCAGAAAAGCACCTCCTCCGAGATCGAAAAATACCTTCAATTCCACCCCGCCCGATTTCTGCTCTGTTATCGAATAGACATCTACTACCTCGTTGCCAAATTCTTTTAATGACACATTGTCGAAGAAATACTCCCCCTTTTAAGAGGCGGCTTTCGCTCCATACGATTTCATATATTTTGCAAAATTGCGCTCTGCCATACTTTTATTCCCTTCAGGTATATAGGTTTTTATTGCATTATAAACCCCCTGGCTCATCTTTTCCTTAGACTCTTTTACCTCAATAGTAATTTTAGCAAATGTTTTTTTAGCAGAATCCTGGGCGATTACAACATTGCAAAAAACGATGATCAGAATAAATATATTCAAAATCAATTTCATGGCTTCATTTTTAATTCAATTAAAAATTACAAATTTTGATCCGTATTGATTCAGGTTATTTTTTCTGATGTTATTCATCATGCGCGCGGCCCTGTATCTTACCATCTCGCCACGCCTTATCCATTACTTCGAGCTCCTCCTGATCGTTTGCCGAAACGGGGCTGTCAGTTACATCACTCAGATCAGGTTTGCCGGCATTGATCCATGCAGTGTACCAGAAGCTGCCCACAGAAATAATTGCATGTCGCATTTTTCTTTCCTGCATGTCATTCAGCTTCTGCTGGTATGCGGCTGAAAATTCCCGGGAGTAGGTGCGAACAGAGATCTCGCCCCGTTGTTCGAAAGAATATTTATTGTCGGCAGGAAATTGCACAGATAATTCCTTTTCCATTAATAGAACGGAGTCCACTTGGCTAAAACTCTCCAACACTATCTTCCAGATAAAATCCGAGGGATCCTCAATGTATTCCGCTTTCCCGATAAAATAATCATAGTCCTCACCAAATAATTCGGGTATGCGTGACTCCCAGAAACCATGAATCCCCACCTGGTTGGTTAGCTGTCCATTGTAATTTTTTGTACAATGAAGTGGAACATGTGCATCTGCGATATAGTGACCGATGTCTGCTGAGTAATGAAGAATTTTATATTTATCCTTTTGCTTGAAAGCCTCTGTTAATCGATATAAGATGAGCTGAACGTACCACGGTACAATTCCATGAGCATTCAATGAATCCTGACTATATTTTGCAACTGCCTCATCCCATCGTCGAGGTAGGCTGTCGAAGGGTGATTTCCCATAGCGGTCAAGGTCAATATAATGGCGTGGTGCCTCATGTGGGTTACTATAGCGCCGCTTATCAGGATCTACTGAATGGCTGGTTATATATTCAATATTCGGTTTATAAAGCGCCAGCATCTGAGGTGGTAAAGTAAAAATGGCAACACGATTGATGCGCTGGTGAACCCAGAAACCCCACGCTAATACAATCGTAGCTATAGCAATAAATGAAAGCGCCGCAATCGCGGCAATCAGTGTCTTTTTCATGAGGCATGATAAATTTAAAATTCCGACTTAACCTCTTTCGCATTCCTTATTTCAGTAACACCCCCAGACACTATAAATTTAAGCGCATCTGCGGAATGAAATGCATTTAAAACAGTAATATTTTCTTTAGGGACGATGTATAGATTTCCTGAAAAGTTATATGAATGCGGGAAATAAACTGCTGCCATTCCTGGAAGCCCAATATTGCCAAGATCATCTTTTGTAATGAATCCAAGCTTCTGTATTCCAGCTTCTTTAAATAGCATGACCACCACGGGTTGTGTGAAGGTTTTTTTATTGCTTCCGAATGCGTTGAAGAGGTCTTTGATAGATGTGTAAATAACTTTAGCCAATGGTGCCTTTGAAAAGATGCTCTCTATAAAACCCATTACCGGGTTGAATAGAAATATTGAAGAAAGCAGGCCTATGATAGTTACTGTTGTTAAAATAATTAACAGGCTTACACCGGGCGGCAGTCCGGGTATTAATCCATCTAACCAGCTTATTAATATTATAATGGTATAGACGGTGATGAATATTGGACTGACAAAAATCAATCCTCTGAAGAAATAATTAATCACCAGGCGAACTACTCGCGACTTGCTTTCCATATAAAGATTTATGGTTGTAAAGGTATCATGCTAAGTAGTAATTGGTGTATTACCAACTGAATGTACTTAATTTAATGGCATTCCTAAGGTCTGCCAGGTACGGGGTCATGGTAAGCCTGAGACTTCTATAAGGAGCTAAAATATTATCAACCTTAAAGCTGCAACGTTAGTTAATAGGTGCGGGGTCATGGTGAGCCCAGCCTGCCCTGAGTTTATCGAAGGGAACCATTGAGTGCAAGCCTTTCTGAAAGGCTCTTCTAGTAATAGGCATATAGCTTAAGCTATTCACCCTTTCATATGAAAGATTATTTTTACCAGCATTAAATTTATCGGCAATGAACTTTACACTTAGCGAGGAGCACCTTATGATTCAGAGGGCAGCACGTGACTTTGCACACAATGAATTGCTGCCGGGTGTAATTATGCGTGATGAGAAGCAAAAATTTCCTTTGGAGGAAATGAGAAAGCTGGCAGAGCTTGGGTTTCTTGGTATGATGGTCTCACCTGATTATGGGGGCAGCGGGCTCGACACCATCTCATATGTGCTTGCTATGGAAGAAATTTCAAAGGTTGATGCCTCCACATCTGTTTGCATGTCGGTAAATAATTCACTTGTATGCTGGGGTCTAGAAACATATGGCACTGAAGATCAAAAGCAAAAATATCTTGTACCACTTGCCCGTGGAATAAAGGATGGAGGGTTATACATCGGAGCCTTCTGTCTGTCGGAGCCTGAAGCAGGGAGTGATGCAACCTCACAACGTACAACTGCCATAGATGCGGGCGATCATTATGTATTGAATGGAACAAAAAACTGGATCACCAACGGGAACAATGGTTCCTTATATCTGGTGATTGCGCAAACAGATGTTGCCTTAGGAAGCCGGGGCATCAACGCCTTTATTGTTGAAAAAGGATGGAAAGGTGTCTCTGTTGGGGCAAAGGAAAACAAGCTCGGCATACGCGGCAGCGATACTCATTCCATCATGTTTGAAGACGTGATTGTTCCAAAAGAAAATCGTATTGGCGAGGATGGGTTCGGGTTTAAGTTTGCAATGAAGACCCTCGCAGGAGGAAGAATCGGCATTGCCTCACAAGCTCTTGGCATAGCATCCGGCGCTTATGAATTGGCACTTGGTTATTCGAAGCAACGCAAAGCTTTTGGTAAAGAGATCTCGCATTATCAGGCTATCCAGTTTAAGCTTGCAGATATGGCAACAGAGATTGAAGCTGCACGGTTGCTTATTTTAAAGGCGGCATGGGAAAAAGACCAGCACCTTGACTATACCCTATCGGGATCAATTGCCAAAGTATTTGCATCTGAGGTAGCAATGAAGACCGCTACCGAAGCTGTTCAAGTGCACGGAGGTTATGGATACGTGAAGGAATATCATGTAGAGCGGTTGATGCGAGACGCAAAGATCACACAGATATACGAGGGCACCAGTGAGGTGCAGCGCATCGTCATTTCAAGAAGCATTCTGAAGTAGCGTTTCCAGGTACAAAATATAAACGCGGCAGGGGTAAAAACTCAATCACATCATCCCCTCATCGGCGAAGCTGTAATACTTATTTTCTCCTATAATAAGGTGATCTAATACTGAGATCTCTAATATTTTACCCGCCTCTTTCATCTTTTTCGTCAGCTCAATATCCGTACTGCTTGGAGTAAGATTTCCTGATGGATGGTTGTGGCAAAGAATCACAGACGTAGCATCGGACTTGATTGCGGAATTGAAAATTTTTCTGGGATCAGCCACTGTGCCGGTCAGTCCACCTTCGCTCATACGCTCCACCGCAATAACCTTATTAGCCCTGTTCAGCATTAAAATCCAGAATTCCTCATGTTTAACATCAGCGATCAGTGGTTGCAGAACGTCGTAACAATCTTTGCTTGAGCTGATCTTATCTTTCTCACGGGCTTCAGTGGTCTGCCTTCTTCGTCCCAACTCAAGAGCCGCTACAATAGTGATTGCTTTTGTTTCTCCTATTCCATTGATGCCAAGTGAAAGAAGATCTTTTACCGTCAGCTTGCTAAGCGCATTCAGATCATTTCCGGATTTTTTCATCAGCTCCATTGCCACATCAACGGCTGTGTGCTCCCTTGTTCCGGTGCGAAGCAGTATCGCAATCAACTCTGATTCTGTGAGTGAATGCTTTCCTTTCAACAACAATTTTTCACGTGGTCGGTCCTCTTCAGCCCAGGTTTTTATACCTGAGGGTTCCGGATAATTTGATAAATACACCATACTCTACCAATTGTGGGGTGCAAAAGATATAAATATAATTATAAAATAAGTAACTTATCAGGAAGAAAAAGTCTCCTATATTTCACATCACAGTTTGTAGGAAGAGAGGGAGCGTTATAACAAAGAGGTAGTATAACGTTTGGATCTATGCGAGGCTATTCACCTTTTTCATCAGGCCTGATTTCAAGTTGTCGGCCTTCTTCTTATGAATAATATTTCGCTTAGCAAGCTTATCAAGCATGGCCACAGCTTCAGGAAGTAATTTTTTAGCCTCTTCCTTATCTGTTAAGGCGCGCAAATCTCTTACAGCATTGCGCGTAGTTTTACCATAGTAGCGGTTGTGTTCTCTTCTTTTCTTTGCCTGGCGATCGGCCTTCTGGGCATTCTTGGTATTGGCCATTGAAATCTATTTCAGCCGCAAAGATAACCGAATCAGTATACTTACAAAATTGTTTAACGGAACACATCTAATTTGCCAGTTGCGTTTTTATTTACTTTTGGCTTCATAAACGCGATCTATTTATGGAGATGAAAGACATTCTCTCGATTACCGGCATGCCTGGATTATTTTCCCTTGTTTCTACAAAGAATAATGGAATGGTGGTGAAATCTTTGGAAGATGGCAAGACGCAGTTTGTGTCGTCGCGTATTCACGGTATCTCCTCACTTGAGAATATTTCTGTCTATCTTAACCAGGAGGAGACTACTGAATTAAAACAGGTCTTGATTCAGATGCAGAAAAATGAAGATTCTATTCCGTTGCCAGATGTTAAAGCAGAGCCCGGGAAATTGAAAGAATACTTTAAAAAAATTGTTCCTGATTATGATGAAGAGAAAGTACATGTCAGCGATATGAAAAAGATGGTGAAGTGGTATGCCACACTTAAGGTCAATAACTTGATTCCTAC
Organism: Chitinophagales bacterium; assembly: GCA_013695775.1. Classification (GTDB taxonomy): domain Bacteria; phylum Bacteroidota; class Bacteroidia; order Chitinophagales; family UBA10324; genus JACCZZ01. The sequence goes on from JACCZV010000049.1 coordinate 6,443, forward strand.
AGAAGAAGCGAAATCAGGGGATATAAACGAAGAAACAGTACAACATTCAATAAAAGAAGAAGAAGAAAAGATTGAAGAAGAAAATAAAACCAGTTAAAGAGATTCCCTTTAAGTATTTACCATTATAGGCATCACCAGCATAAGCAGGTCTTCGCTGTCTTTTTTAGTTACCGGATTCATGATGCAGGCACGTGAAGACGTAGAGAACTCAAACTCCACCTCTTCTTCATTCATTGATGCAAGCATGTCAATAAGAAATTTTGCATTAAAGGCGATCTCCAGATCTTCTCCACTATACTGGCATACAAGTGTTTCATTGCCTTCGTTAGAAAAATCAAGATCGCGGGTGTTTATTCCGAGTTCACTTCCGCTCATTGTCAATGTGGCCTGGTGTGTGGTTTTGTTTGAAAGAACGACCAGTCGCCGAAG
>JACCZV010000138.1 GCA_013695775.1 Chitinophagales bacterium
TAGGTTTGGCGACCTTGCCAGCCCAGGTGCAGGCATACGTTCCTTTTTTGGCTTTGACGCCGCAACGGACATCCGGTTTTCTTTTGATTACGGCATAACTGACAATCTTCAGCTGGGAATTGGCAGGTCAAAGGGAGTGGATGCTTACACCCAGCTGTATGATGCAAATGTGAAGTATAGGTTGCTTGCTCAAACAACGGATAACAAGATGCCTGTGGGCCTTACACTTTATGGTGTAGCTGCTATCACAGGACGCAGTGCATCCACCGACAGTACCTCTGATGCTTCATTTCAAAACATTTCACAGCGAATGTCGTATGTTACCCAGGCAATAATTACACGCAAGTTTTCACAATCAATCTCCCTCGAACTTATCCCATCATGGATCCATCGCAATTTCGTTTCGTTTAATGATGAAAATGATATGTTTTCACTCGGCGCAGGTGCCCGAATAAAACTCACCCGGCGATTTGCAATCATCGCAGATTATTTTTACAACTTCTCTAAATTCAGAATGAACGAAGTAGACGTGAATGGCAATAGCCTCTATTTTGACCCTTTGAGCCTTGGTGTTGAAATTGAAACAGGGGGTCATGTATTTACCATCAACTTTACAAATTCTACCGGCCTTCTGGAGAATTGTTTTCTGCCTTTCACCCGTTCTAATTGGCTCGATGGACAGTTTCGTCTTGGGTTTAACATAGCCCGGAATTTTGTTATAGGGGAAAAAAGCTGGTAACTTTAAATCAATCTTCTTCTGAAGATATTTATGCCTGCCCCGAGAATGTGTAGTTTTAGAGATATTTCTGTGTAAGAGATGTATGCTATGGTTGTTCCCCTTTCTGAAGGAAGCTATACAGTAGATATCACCAAGAAGTTTATACCTTTCGATCCTTCAATTGACTCTATAAAGGAAAGGCCAGGCTCGCTTTTAGTCGATATCGTTCCCTTCCTTATAAAAACTACCGATGAACTTATTGTGATTGATCCTGGTCTGGGGCTTGAACATTCAGTCGGCTCCTTTACCATTCATGAGAATATTAACAGGGCTGGTTATTCTTATGGGGATGTAACACTTGTTCTGCTGAGCCATTTGCATAAAGATCATGCTGGTGGAATTTGTTATCCCTACCATGATTCTTTTCGACTCATGTTCCCTGAAGCAAAATATTTCTGCCAAAAGAAGGAGATGGAGCACGCGATAACTATGGCGAACTCTCCATCAATTCAAATTGAAAAGCTTGAGTTTATAAGAAATACTACTAACCTCGAGTACATGAATGGCAATGGCATACTTAAACCCGGTATTTTCTATGAGATTAGCGGTGGACATACACAGTTTCACCAGGTCTTCACGATAGTGGTAGACAGACAAAGCTATTTTTTTGGCGGAGATGTGTTGCCACAGCCAAAACAGTTGCAGATGAGATATATAGCCAAATATGATTACGATGGGACTGCTTCCGCAGCTAAAAGGATAGAATATGGGAAAAGAGCAGCAGAAACCAATGGAATATGCCTATTCTTCCATTCTTCCCAAATGCCAGGTGCGAAAATTAAAATGGACCAAGATGATAGGTTTCTACTCGAAAATGCTGCGTTAAGTGAAGACTTGATCCAAAATCTCTGAATATTGATATCCACCAGTTTAGATTCCGGCTCAGGGCCGGAATGATGACCAATTAAACGTAACGCAACGTCTGTTGTTCAGTGTTTCGCATCCTTGTAAACTTGATCTGCAATCTTTGATGTTGATATTCACCAAGTTTAGATTCCGGCTCAGGGCCGGAATGACGACCAACTGAACGTAACTTAACATCTGTTGTTCAGTATTTCCCGCGTTCTTGTAGACTTGGATCTGCAATCTCTGATGTTGATATTCATCAAGTTTAGATTCCGGCTCAGGGGCCGGAATGACGACCAACTGAACGTAACGTCTGTTGTTAAGTGTTCCCGCATAATTGTAAACTTGATCCGCAATTTCTTGATTTACCCCTCATCCCTGCGTCATTTCGGACTTGATCCGTAATGTGTGAATGTTATTTTTAATCCAGAGTAGTAGACACCACATCGTACCTCTCTTATTACCAATTCATAAAAGCATTAGTTAAACTTTGCACATATATCCTTGTATGTTTAGAATGATAAAATAGAATTGTATTTTCGTCCGCCCTTTAATAACGTCTTATTGGGACATTTATCAGATTATTCAGATCCCAAAGCAGATCGCTAAAATTTTTCTATGAATTTGTGTACACCTTACAGAATTTGTGTAAAACTATATATGGTTTTATGCTTGCTGTTTCTTGCCGGGTCACTGCAGGCACAGATAATTATTCTTCCTCCCGACAATGCCAATGATACCAGTAATCGCAAACCTTTAGGCTGTTTTTATGGATATGAAAGGACGCATCTATTGTACTCCTCAGCAGAGATTGGTGCCACTGGCTACATAACACAGGTCGGCTTCTATCTTAATCATAAGTTAGACCCCGCTGAGGTTACGCCGGTGGTTATAAAAATGCAAACCACTGCGAATACATCCATTTCCTCATCCATTTATGGGGCTTCAAGTGCATCTGCTACAACAGTATATACCGGAAATCTCACTAGCGATATGCTTCCTGACAGTGGCTGGGTTACTCTATCACTCGACAACCCTTTTAATTACACTGGTAATAACCTCGATGTCTTTGTAGAAACAAATTTTGGAGGAGGTGGAGGTGAAAGTTACGCCGCTAAGCAATTCAGGCAATCTCTCACACCGAGCTTTAACTGTGAATACTGGGAAGACGATAATGAACCCCCTACAGATTATGGCATTGTTACCCTGGCGAGACCCAACATTCTTCTTTCATTTGAAGCAGCATGCACGGGAGTTCCACCAGTGCCGGGCAATATTCTTTCTACCTTAAATCCGGTCTGTGCAAACGAACCCTTTACGCTTTCTCTTGAAAATATCTTTACAGGCGCGGGATTATCCTTCCAATGGCAATCTTCCCCAGAGTCCTCTGTTTGGGTAGATGTAGCTGTTACAGCAAGTCCATCGTTGGATTTAACTCAATCAGATTCTACGTTTTACAGATGCATCGTTAGTTGCACCGCAACCGGAGCTACCGATACCTCTTCTGAATTGCAGATAATGATGAACCCCTTCTATTATTGCTACTGCGCCTCATACGCCTTTGATGATGCTGATACTAAAATCGATACGGTTGTGATAGGTACAATCTTCGCCGCATCTGACCCGTTCGCATGTGAGTCTTATACCGATAACACTTTCATGTCAACGGCTATCAACCCGGGCCAGCCAGTTTCTATCAAAATTGCTAATGGATCCTGCTCAGGAGAATTCTTTCCCGCCACTGTAGCAATATATATAGATTACAATCATAATACTACATTTGATTCAGACGAATTAGTCGCTTCACATGATTCTATTGCCTGGTTCAATGATATTCCAGAATTAACATTTTTTGTACCCCTCACTGCTTTGTCAGGGCTTACAGGTATGCGTATTATACTGCAGGATGGGGCCACCATTCTCTCTTCTTGTGGAGAATATACATTTGGTGAAACAGAAGATTATCTCGTAAATATCAGCTCTGTTTCAGCATGTACCGGAGCTCCGGATGCCGGCATTGCAGTATCTACCCAAACTTCTGTATGTCCTAATCAGCCTTTTACGCTTTCGCTGGCTGAGTATCCCTCAAATTCGGGAATAACTTACCAATGGCAATTTTTAATTGGCGCTGCATATGCCAATATTGCGGGAGCTACCAATGCCACTTACACAGTTAATTCAATAACTGCTCCCACAGAATACCGCGTGAATGTGACATGTACTTCAGCCGGCGGAGCCACAACCTCCTCGAGTTCCATTTTGGTAAACATAAGCCCCTTCTATTTCTGCTACTGCGAATCATACGCAACACATCCGGAAGATACAAAAATTGATTCAGTAATAGTGGGCAGCATCGTTGCCGGTACTGATTCGAGCACATGTGAAACTTATACTAACAATACATTTTTGTCAACTGACCTGGCACAGGGTGAAAATGTTACCATTCGGGTCCGCAATGGGTCATGCACATCAGAAGCTGATGCAGCTACTTTAGCTGTTTATATTGACATCAATCGAGATGCAAACTACGATGCGAATGAGCTGGCATATTCTTACAGTTCTACAACTGGTATTAATACCATTCCTGACGGTTTTTTTACAGTACCCGGGATTGCCCAGCTGGGATTGACGGGCATGCGGATCATTCTGGCCGAACTTGATTCTGTACAAGTCCCATGCGGCACATATCTCTGGGGCGAAACTGAAGATTACGTGGTAAACATCATTTCTTCACTAGCCTGTGTTGCACCTCCCACCCCGGGAACAGCAGTAGCTTCTACCATATCAATTTGCAGCCCTCAAAATGTTACATTAAATCTTATTGGCAATTCTACTGGTATTGGGCAAACCTATCAGTGGGAGCAGTCAACGGACGGCATAAACTGGACTCCTATTCCAGGAGAAACGTCACCCACTGCGAGTGTGCTTACAAGTTCCACCACATATTACCGGGCATTAGTTACCTGTTCATCCAATACGCAAACATCTGCCTCTGTTACGGTGGAAATGAAACCAACTCCTGTAGGCAATTCCATCGTTGATCCGATTATTATCACTACCCTTCCTTATACCAATGTAGGGGATAACCTCCCTTCTAATTGCTGGAGCAATGACTATACTGACATTAGTGCTCAGCCTTCTCCCGACGTCTTTTATTTCTTAGAGATTGATGCTATTGGATACCTGAATATTTCCACTTGTCAAAGTTCTTCAATGAACACATGGTTGCATCTGCTTGATGTAAATGGGAATCATCTGGTGAGTAACGACAATCAGGGACCACTTTGCTCAAATGATTTTGCCTCTCTCATCTATGCTGTTAATGTACAGCCAGCAAGTTTCTACATTGTCGTGGAAGGCCATAATACGGATACCGGATCTTATCAGCTTGATGTAAGCGTTACACCTGATTCAATTACCCAGGTTGGCCAGTTAGATGGTGATCAGGCTGAATTTAATATTTATCCCAATCCTGCGGCTGAAACGTTTTCCATCCATTTGAATGATTTACTTGCACCGAATGGCCAGATCACAATGAAAATTTATAATATGTTGAGCCAGGTAAGGCAGGAAAAAACTTTGATGATGGTACAAGGAAGGGTTTCTGAAGAATTTCACTTATTGCCATCTATTTCAGATGGCATGTACATCATTGAAATTACCTACGGTCGCAGTCGCCTTCAAAAGGTATTGATGATTCAGCATTAGATATCTCTCCGAATTTTCTCATGCTATTTTGTAGTACGAAGTACACCTGATTTAATGCTAAGTCAAGACGAGTTTTTACTTCGTTTTGCGGTAGCTTCGCAGTACCGCCAAATCAAAAGAATTGTCATTCGCTATTCCATTTCCTATTGCGACCTTTGCGCGCATTCTGATTTCCAATGATCAATTACAACCGCTCCAATTTTAATGATGATCTGCTGGTAGAATTATATAAGGCATTGGTAAAGCCCCGCATCATTGAAGAGAAAATGCTTAACCTGCTCCGACAGGGGAAAATCTCCAAATGGTTTTCAGGCATTGGCCAGGAAGCAATAGCAGTTGGTGCTACCATGGCACTGGATGAAGATGAATACATTATGCCACTCCATCGAAATCTGGGGGTCTTCACCACTCGAAATATGCCCTTTTTGAAATTGTTCAATCAGTGGCAGGGAAATGAAACGGGTTATTCAAAGGGCCGGGAGCGATCATTTCACTTCGGCTCCAATGAACATCATATCGTTGGTATGATCAGCCATCTCGGTCCTCAGCTTACCATTGCAAACGGCATTGCCCTGGCACACCAGCTAAGAAAGGAAAAAAAAGTTGCCCTGGCCTTCACAGGTGAGGGCGGCACCAGCGAGGGGGATTTTCATGAAGCCCTGAATGTAGCAAGCGTTTGGGATCTTCCGGTGATTTTTCTTATTGAAAACAATGGCTACGGATTGTCAACGCCCTCAGCTGAGCAGTTTCGTTGCAAGCAACTCGCTGACCGGGCCAAGGGATATGGTATGGAAGGGGTAACCATCGATGGCAACAACATACTGCTAGTTTACCAAACCCTCAAGGGCATTCGTGATTATTGCATCGCTAATCAACGTCCTTATCTAGTGGAATGTATGACCTTTCGCATGAGGGGACACGAAGAAGCGAGCGGGACGAAATATGTGCCGAAAGAATTGATGGATGAGTGGAGCCAGAAAGATCCTGTAACGAGTTATGAGAATTATCTTCTTGCTAATAATCTGATAAGTGAAGAATTGAAGCTGGAGGTGAGAATAGCAATAAAAAAAGAAATTGAAGAGGGATTACAGATCGCATTTTCAGAGCCAGTAATTATACCAGATACAAACACAGAGTACGCTGATCTATATGTCCCCTACAT
>JACCZV010000167.1 GCA_013695775.1 Chitinophagales bacterium
CATATAAGCTCGTAGATACCTGTGCTGCCGAATTTGGGGCAGCTACACCTTACTATTATTCATCTTTCGATACCGAGAACGAGAGCATCGTCTCAGACAGAAAAAAGATCATCGTGTTGGGCTCTGGCCCAAACAGAATAGGGCAGGGGATTGAATTCGATTATTGCTGTGTACATGGCCTGATTGCTATTCGCGAATCTGGCTATGAAGCCATCATGATCAACTGCAACCCTGAAACAGTTTCTACAGATTTTGATATCGCAGACAAGCTTTATTTCGAACCGGTCTTCTGGGAACATCTAATAGAAATTATCGAGCTGGAAAATCCGCTCGGAGTTATCGTACAACTCGGAGGACAAACGGCGCTAAAGCTGGCGAAGCGACTGTATGAGAAGGGCATAAAAATTATAGGCACTGACTTTCCAGATATGGATAGGGCAGAAGACCGCGGTGCTTTTTCTGATCTGCTGAAAACATTAAACATTCCATACCCTGAATATGGAGTTGCCCATACAGTAGAAGAGGCAGTTAGAGTTGCACACAGGGTTCGTTATCCTGTGCTGGTGCGCCCCTCTTATGTGCTGGGCGGCCAGCGCATGAGGATTGTACTAAATGATGATGAGCTGGAACAGGCTGTTCTTAGGTTGCTTAAGCATATGCCGAACAATAAAATTCTTATTGATCATTTTCTCGATCGTGCAGAGGAGGCTGAAATAGATGCTATATGCGATGGGGAACTGGTTCACATCATGGGTGTGATGGAACACATAGAACCGGCAGGCATTCATTCCGGAGATTCGAGTGCAGTGCTGCCACCCTTCAATCTCACTTTTGAGATCATTGACAAAATGGTGGAATATGCAGAAAGACTTGCCCTGGAGCTGAAGATACGGGGTCTCATCAATATACAATACGCCATCAAAAACGGTAAGGTGTATGTGATTGAAGCAAATCCGAGGGCATCCCGCACCACCCCTTTCATTGCAAAAGCTTACCAGATCCCTTATCTGAATGCTGCAACAAAGGTGATGATGGGAGTAAAGAAAATTAAAGATTTCAAGTTCGACCGCAAGCTGACAGGATATGCTATCAAAGAACCTGTTTTTTCATTCGACAAGTTTCCTAACGTGAATAAAGAATTAGGTCCTGAAATGAAATCTACAGGTGAAGCCATACGCTTTATCAAAGATCTGTTTGATCCCTTTTTCCGGCAGATGTATAAAGAGAAAAGTATGTATCTGAGCAAGTAACAGTAAGATTTTTGTTCCTCGTTCGTCCTTCAAATTATTGCATTAAATGCATTTTGCAAAAACTCCTGTGGAATCACAATTTTCGTCTTCCAGGCGTTTCATTGGATAATCGATAGTGTTGCCTGTGTGATGAAGAATGAGCGTTGCTCGTTTCAAAAAGTTCTAATAGCTTATTGTCATCAATGGAGTTGTAATACTTTTACCTGTTATAGCATGGAGAGAGAAGAACTATTGCTTACAAAATTTACCCACGGTGCGGGTTGCGGCTGTAAAATTGCCCCCGCCATGCTCCGGGAAATTTTAACCTATTCCATAACAGATGCAGCTTTTGCAAATCTTCTTGTTGGCAATGAATCGGCCGATGATGCTGCTGTTTATGACATGGGAAATAACGATTGCCTCATCAGCACTACTGACTTCTTTCTGCCAATAGTAGATGACCCGATTGATTTCGGAAGAATTGCTGCTGCAAATGCACTGAGCGATGTTTACGCAATGGGAGGAACACCTATAATGGCTTTGGCGATTCTTGGGTGGCCTGTAGAGAAACTGCCTGTTGAACTTGTGCAGAAGATTTTACAAGGCGGCCGATCTGTTTGTAATAAAGTGGGAATTCCTCTGGCAGGAGGCCACAGCATAGACAGCACTGAACCCATATTCGGTTTAAGTGTGAATGGTGTGGTGAAGAAGCAACACATTAAGCGAAACAATACGGCAAAAGCCGGCGACCAGCTATTTTTAACCAAACCCATCGGAACGGGAATATTGGCTACGGCCCTTAAACGAAAGTTGATTTCCGCTGAAGAGATGAGGCCCGCTGTTGATGTGATGTGCTCGTTGAATACAATAGGCTCAGCATTCGGAAAGCAGGATTATGTACATGCTATAACTGATGTTACAGGATTCGGACTACTTGGCCACCTGCTCGAGATGTGTGAAGGCAGCAACCTTGACGCAGAATTATTCGACGATGCCATTAAAATTATAGATGGCGTTGATTCACTCGCAAAACAATTTGTAGCACCGGATAATACATTCCGCAACTGGAAAAGCTACGAGCAAAAAACAGAGGGTATCACCGGTGAACGGTTGGTTATACTTTGCGATCCTCAAACAAGCGGCGGATTGCTGGTAGCTGTTGATCCAAGTTATCGTGAAAAATTTATTGAAATTATGATAGAAAACAACCTAACTGAATATATTAAACCAATAGGCGTGATGAAAGAATCCAAGGGTGAAAAACGGGTTGCTGTTATATAGTTCGCAATGTATTATTATCAGATAATTAGTAAGCTAAACTCCAGCAACTACTCTGGTTAGTACCCGGCCTTAGAAAAAACAGAAGCACAAACAAAGGAAAGATAACAAAGCAAAAGGAAAAATGGGTAACATAGCAGTTATAGCATAGCAAGTAATCGTGAACTTTGAAAAGAGCTTTCATTTTTCCGCGCGGAGACTGGGCAGCGCTTCTGCTTTTCTAAAGCCTTGATCTTTTATTTGTTTTGGATGAAGCCAAAAGAAATTAAAAAGAGAAATTATTTTTTCACGGCATTCAACTCTCAAAGAAGCTCTTTAGAATGAGCCCATAACTTAGTTGTCATTAGCAGCTATTCGAACCTTTAAGTGTAAGCCATAATCATTTAACTTATTTTAGCGTTTCTTCAGCATCTTCCAGCATAAAGCAAGAAAGCCTTAGTGTCCCTCATCGTTTCAGGATTAACAAAGATTTATGGTGAACAGCGGGCTGTAGATAACATATCTTTTGAAGTAAAACCAGGTGAAGTGCTTGGGTTCCTCGGCCCCAATGGTGCAGGAAAATCTACCACAATGAAAATGCTTACCGGATATGTTCCCCAAACAGCGGGTAAAGCTTCAATATGTGGCTATGATGTGACTTCGCAATCTATGGAGGCAAAAAAAAACACAGGTTATTTGCCAGAAAACAATCCACTTTACCCGGAGATGTATGTCAGGGAGTTTCTATTATTTACAGGAAGGTTGAATCGTGTAAAGAGTTGTCGCTCCCGTGTTGCGGAGATGATTGAGCTGACCGGTTTAAAAACGGAGCAGCGAAAAAAAATAGGTTTGCTCTCTAAAGGTTACCGACAGCGGGTGGGCATTGCTCAGTCCCTGCTTCATGATCCACAAGTGCTGATCATGGATGAACCTACATCAGGGCTCGACCCAAATCAGCTTGCCGACATACGCAACCTTATCAAAGAATTGGGTAAAGAAAAAACGATCATCTTTTCAACGCATATAATGCAGGAGGTGCAGGCAATCTGTAACCGCGTCATCATCGTTAACAAAGGACGAATCGTAGCCGATGATGCTATCGAACGTTTGCAGCAAAGATCTTCAGATGAGATAACCATCACCGTTGAATTTAAACAGGATGCAGATAAAAATACTTTGCAACAGATTGCAGGGGTAAAAAAAGTAACATCAACAGCAGATAAGAAATGGCAGGTTACAGGATCTGCCGGGCTGCAGGAAGCAATCTTTCAATATGCTGTGAGAAATCAATTGACGATAGTAGCACTTTCTGAGAAGGCGCAAACACTTGAACAGGTTTTTAAGGATCTTACTAAAAACGGTTGAGACGTAATTGTAGATATCGATAATAGAAAAATGATTTAGTTAGCAGCAAACAAATGATAACCATCTTCAGAAAAGAAATCACCTCCTTTTTTTCCTCACTCATCGGTTACATTGCTATTGCTGTTTTTTTGATTCTGATTGGCCTTATAATGTGGATCTTCCAAAACAACGCCCTGAATAATGGATACGCCAATCTTGATATCCTTTTTGAGAATGCTCCTATAGTATTTATGTTATTGATTCCTGCTGTTACTATGCGTATGTTTTCCGAAGAAAAAAAAACTGGTACACTGGAAATTCTGGCGACGCGGCCGGTAACTGAAACAGAGATCATTCTTGGCAAATACCTCGCAGCCGTTTGCCTGATTATTTTTTCCCTTATTCCTACGTTATTGTATTACTTCACGATTTACAGATTTGGTAGTCCACCAGGAAATCTGGATACCGGCGCAACCTGGGGGTCCTATATCGGACTTCTGTTATTAGGTTCATCATTCGTTGCAATAGGACTTTTTGCATCTTCCATAACCGACAACCAGATAGTTGCATTCATTCTCGGATCATTTATTTGCTTCGTCTGCTACCTGGCTTTTGATGGATTGAGTGACCTGGGATTGTTGGGTGGCAAAGGTGACACCATCATTCAATCAATAGGCATCCGATATCATTATGAATCTATCAGCCGGGGAGTTTTAGACCTTTCGCGCGACGTAATCTATTTTCTGTCTGTTATTCTCATCTTCATTCTATGTACAAAAACAGCACTGGAGAGCAGGAAGTGGTAATAGCTAAAAAATCTATCGCGTTCCTCCTAATATTAATATAGAGTTTTATTCCGAAGTAATTATTAAGTGAACTGGAAATTTAGATGAATAATCATCCTGCCAAAAAACTTCGAACCTCCAGACAACAGGCACTTACACGCCTGCTCATTTTCATTGGCATCATCGTGTTGGTAAATGTGCTCTCATCGGCTTTTATTCTTCGTATTGATCTTACGTCTGATAAAAGATTTACTCTTACAGATTCCTCCAAAAAACTATTGCGTGATCTTGATGATGTTGTATTTGTGAAGGTTTATCTGAAAGGTGATTTCCCCTCCGGGTTCAAAAGGCTGAGCAAGGGTACCCGCGACATGCTGGATGAATTTAAAGTATATGGTGGCGATGAAATTCAATACGAATTTGAGGATCCCACGGAAGGGAAAACAGAAAAAGAGCTCAACGATGTATTAAAGGAATTATCCGAAAAGGGGCTTGAGCCAACGAACGTACAGAACCAGACCGGCGATGAATATTCAGAGAAAATTATTGTGCCAGGCGCCATTCTGCATTATAAGGGTCAATCTGTTCCAATTAATTTATTAGACAATACACCCGGAACCAACCCTCAGACCGCACTGAATAATTCCCTATCGCATTTAGAAAATAAATTCTCTGTTGCCATACAACAGCTTTCAATGATCAGGAAGCCAAAGATTGGCTTCATCCGGGGCCAGGGAGAAATGAACAATTTACAGATAGCAGATTTCATGATGTCGCTCTCAGGTTTTTATGAATTGATTCCAGTGGAACTTAACAACGAGATTCATATTAAAAAAGAGATCAAAGCTGTTGTGATTGCTAAGCCTACAAAATCTTTTTCAGAAGAAAACAAGTTTAAGCTCGATCAATATATCATGAATGGAGGTAAAGCTCTATGGCTCGTTGAAGCGTTGAATGCTGAACTCGACAGCGTGGTGCTCCGGCGGTCGTTTCTTACAGTCGATTATCCTCTTAACCTCGAAGATCAGCTCTTCCGATATGGCATTCGCATCAATCCTGATCTGATGCTCGACCTTCAATGCAATCCTGTTCCACTGCTGGTAAGCTTCGAGGGGCAAAAGCCCAGCTTCAAATTATTTCCCAGTTACTATTTCCCAATATTCACAGCAAAAGGCGAACAACCCATTGTAAAAAATATTGATGCTGTATCATCGCAGTTTGCAAGTACTATTGATACGCTTGCTTTGAAAGGGGTGAAAAAGACGATTTTACTCGCTTCCTCTGCCAACAGCAGAATTGTGTTTACACCATGGCTTATTGATTTCAAAGAATTAAAAAATCGCCCCAGACCCGGTGATTATAATAAACATGATCTGATTGCAGCGGTGTTGCTGGAGGGAGAGTTCCCGTCGGTCTTCACAAACCGCGTCCCCGCGGAAATGCAAAAGACGCTCAATGATTCACTTCACATGCCCTTCCGCCAGAAAAGTGCTGAAACTAAAATGATTGTTATCTCAGACGGCGACATTGCAAAGAATGAGATCAACACACAAGGTCAGCCAATGGCATTGGGATATTATCGCTTCACGGGTGAATATTTCGGCAATAAAAACTTCCTGCTAAACTGCATTGATTACCTTACCGGTTACGAAGAACATATAGAGACACGTTCTAAAACCATGAAGCTGAGGATGCTGGATGCGTCAAAAGTAAAAGAAGAGAAGCTGCAATGGCAACTTATTAACCTCATTGTTCCGCTTGCAGTACTGTCAGTGTTTGGATTAATCTTTAATTTTATCCGCTACCGCAAGTATGCAAAATAATAAGTCGGACTTGTGCTGCTGCCTCTATAACTCGTATAAATATTCCATTGGCTAAGTGATGAAAAGAAATCTGCTATACCTTTTAATCTTTGCAGTGCTTTCCTTATCGGTATACTTTCTTGTAATAAAAAAAACCAGTGGCACATTAAATGAAAAAGAAGAAGCATTCGGCATAGATGATACAATAGATATTGGGAAAATATTCATTGCCGACATGCAGGGAAGAAGTGTTGTGCTTGAGCGATCAAGAGATACCTGGATGGTGAATGGTAAATATCAGGTGAGAGATGATTATATGAAAACTCTGATGTCTACTTTAAAAAGAGTCCAGGTAAGCTACCCCGTACCGAAAGCTGCAGAAAAAACGGTAGTTACAAACCTGGCAAGCAATAACAAAAAAGTAGAGATTTATAATCGCCGGGGTGAACTGATGAAATCCTACCTTGTAGGTGGCCCTACCCTTAATTCACAGGGAACCTATATGCTGTTGGATGGCGCTAAAACCGCCTTTGTGACTGCCATTCCGGGCTTTCAGGGAGTGCTCGATAGCCGATATGTTACCGATGAGCAGGTGATTCGAAGTCCTGCTATCTTCCGGTTGCGAATGAATGAGATAAGTTCAGTTTCTGTAAAATATTCAGACCAGCCAGACAGCTCTTTTACCATCTCTGTTCTCGGCCCGGATTCATTCAATCTTGAAAATGCCAGCGGTATGATGACAAAAGGTGAAAGGCTGAGCCATGAAAGACTTCAAAATTATCTGCGTCTTTTTGAATTCATCAACTGTGAAGGATTTCAAAATGATCTGTCAAAAAAAGATACCATTCTTCAAACCCGACCTTTCTGTACATTAACGGTTATTGACCGTTCACGGAAAGAGCAGACCGTCGTGTGTTACAGAATGCCCGTAAATAGCACCAGCGAAGAATTTGATGCAAAAGGCAACAAATTAAAATATGATGTTGACCGGTATTTTGCAGCAATAAACCAGGGCAATGATTTTGTAATTGTCCAGCATTTTCATTTCGGGCGACTTCTTAAAAACTTTAGTTATTTTCTGACCAGAGAAATGTCAGCCGTATAATGAATGAATTAATACGGCAGTTCGGCGATTCAGATGTGCTCTATGTTGTTTTCGGCGTAGCGCTGCTGATATTTCTCGTCTTAGACATTGCTCTGCTCCAGCGCTCAAATAAGCCGATGTCTATTAAAAGCGCTTTGCTCCAGGCCAGCGGGTGGGTAAGTATGGCACTTGGTTACGGCTACCTCGTTTATCATTATCATGGAAGTGAAAGCGGACTTCAATATGTATCTGCTTATCTGATGGAATATTCCCTGTCGATGGATAATATTTTTGTATTCATCCTGATACTTTCCTATTTCAAAGTTTCAGACAAATATTATCATAAAGTATTGTTTTATGGCATTATAGGAGCAGTGATTTTCCGTATCATCTTTATCTTCTTAGGGATTGTTATTGTTGAACGCTTTCACTGGGTGCTCTATATCTTCGGCGCCATATTGATCTATACGGGGGTCAAGATACTGGTATCTAAAGAAGAGAATGAGTTCGTTCCTGATAAGAATTTAGTATACAAAATTCTCAAACGGCTATTTCCTTTAGTAGATGATGAGGGCGATGGAAACTTTACCATCGAACGGGATGGCAAGAAATATTATACCATTCTATTTGTAGTAATAATGATTATAGCTTCTACAGATCTGGTGTTTGCTCTGGATTCTATCCCCGCAGTATTTGCCATTTCTCAAGACAGGCTGGTGATCGTTACATCAAACATTTTTGCAGTGATGGGGTTGCGTGCAATGTTCTTTTTACTCAAGGGCATGTCAGATAAATTCGATTATCTGCAGGAGGGAATCTCACTTGTACTGATATTTATCGGGGTAAAAATGTTGCTTGAAATATTTGATCTGCATATAAAGACCGGATGGTCGCTTGCCGTAATTGTCTCTATTCTTCTAACGGCAATTGTTGCTTCACTTATCTGGGATAAGCCGAAAAAAATATTAAAAGAGAATACCGTTGAATGATTGCAAGTGCATGATTCATGTAGCAAGAAATTATATCTTCATTCCAACCGATCCAGATGAGTGGAAAGCTGATCGTAATCACCGCGCCGTCCGGTGCAGGTAAAACGACTATCGCGAAGCGGATGCTGGAAGCTTATCCGGTATTGGAGTTTTCCGTTTCGGCTACTACTCGTCAGCCGCGGTCAGGGGAGGTGCATGGAAAAGATTATTATTTTTTTACGGAAGAGCAATTCAGAAAAAAAATAGAAACCAATTCATTTGTTGAATGGGAAGAGGTGTACCCCGGAGTATTTTATGGTACATTGAAGCATGATCTTAAAACCATTTGGGATAGCGGAAAGGAGGTGCTTTTAGATGTTGATGTGCGGGGCGCCATGCAGTTGGAAAAGCAATATGGAGAAGACGCGCTTACCATCTTTATTAAGCCACCATCAATTGAGGTTTTAATTAATCGCCTCAGAAGTCGCGCTACGGAATCTCCTGAAAAGATAGAAGAACGTATCAGCAAAGCAAGCAATGAACTGCAGTTTGAATCTTACTTCGATGAGGTAGTTATTAACGAGATATTACCAGATGCCGTAAGACAGGTTGAAAATTTAATTGACGATTTTTTATTTACCTGATTTTCTTGATAAATTTAACCTGATATATTTCTGCAGGATAAATAACAATCAGGAGCAAATATGGGTTACTATATTTCATTAAAGATTAAATGAAAAGC
>JACCZV010000184.1 GCA_013695775.1 Chitinophagales bacterium
TAATTACAGATTCAGGCTGTTTTCAAACTTTACTTTATTCCTTCAAGACTCTGTAAATGGAGATATGATTGAACAGACAGATGAGCGTACCATTGCCGGGTACAATGGTTCTTATGCGATCAAAGGTAATCTTGGAGGAATTCCGATGAAGAGTACAATAGGTATGGGTTTTCGTGCTGATCGTGCTGCCGTTCAACTCTGGCACTCACCTGATCGTGAAAGACTAAATAATATTGCTAACTCAATCGTTTTTGAGCGCAGCATGAATGGATGGATAAGTGAAGAGTTCAGATTCTCTTCGAAATGGAAAGCAGAGCTCGGGTTACGTATAGATTATTTTACATTCGACGTGGAAGATCTTTTACCAGCCGATAGCAACCATATTGATCTTTCAGGTTTAAATTATCAATCGTTGGCTCAACCAAAGTTTAATCTTATCTATTCTCCCGTAGACAATGTTCATTTTTTTCTCAATTCAGGAATAGGATTTCATTCGAACGATGCGCGGTCGGTAGTTCTTGATAAGGCCAACCACCGGTTGCCGCTTGCAGCTGGAGGCGAGGTAGGGACACAGATTCGTTATGGTTCTTTACTTTTTTCTGTTGCAGTATGGATGCTTGAACTTGAAAATGAATTGGTATATGTAGGTGATGAGGGTACTACAGAAGATAATGGACCGAGCCGGCGGAGAGGAATTGATTTTTCAGGGCGTTATCAGATTTTGAATTGGCTATATGCTGATGTTGATGTGAATTATTCTAAAGGGATATTGCTAAAGGAATTCTTCGGAGAAAAATTAAATAGTGAAAACCTGATACCCCTTGCACCACGTTTAACATCTACAGGCGGATTAAATGTTATCCGACCAAGAGGATGGGAAGGAGCATTGCGTTACCGTTTGATGGCAGACCGTCCGGCCAATGAGTTGAATACTGTTACCGCAGAAGGCTATCTTGTTCTTGATGCAGCAATTGGATATCGGTGGGAACATTGGCGACTCGGATTAAATGTAGAGAACATGACCAATACTGAATGGAATGAAGCACAATTTGATACAGAATCAAAGTTGTTTAATGAACCAGAACCGCTAAGTGAATTGCATTTTACTCCCGGAACTCCTCTCGCATTTAAGGGTTCCTTCACGTATTTTTTTTAGAAATAATATTAAATAATTTGAGGCGAATTTTCCGATGCTACTGTTTTACAAGAACTGATTCATTTGTAGAGAACTTTAAATTCCAGAAAAGGAAGCGAAATATTCGTTTCAATGAGTTATTTTGAATTTTATATTTTCATTCTTAATTCAAAATTCTTTTCTTTCCCTGCATGATCGCCGCCAGAAGCAAAGAAGACATTATAGCTGCTGCCCGAATTGAGGAGGTTGTTGCAGACTTTGTGAACCTGAAAAAACGAGGAACAAATTTCGTCGGGCTGTGCCCCTTTCATACCGAGAAAACACCCTCCTTTCATGTTTCCCCTTCCAAAGGAATTTATAAATGCTTCGGTTGTGGCAAAGGAGGCGATGCAGTAAGCTTTATAATGGAGCATGAGAAATTCAATTACCCTGAAGCGCTACGACATCTTGCGAATAAATATAATATAGCCATTGAAGAAACAGGCGATGCAAATAAAGACCAGGGTGATAAAATGGTTAAGGATTCCCTTTTCATCATCAACCAATTCGCACAACAATATTACCACGACAATTTGTCGAAGACTTCGGAAGGAAGGAACATTGGCCTTGCCTATCTGAAAGAACGTGGCTTCACCGATGAGATGAAAAAGAAATTCATGCTTGGCTTTGCCTTAAGCGAGGGCGATGCGTTCATGAAAAATGCCCTGATGAATGGTTATCAGCATGAACTGCTCAAAAAAGCTGGTTTAATTACTCAAAAAGGAAACGATGATATAGATTTTTTTCATAGCAGGGTAATGTTTCCACTATTAAACTTATCAGGAAAAGTGGTTGCCTTTGCGGGTCGAATCATGGGCAAAGATGAACGGGCACCAAAATATATTAACTCGCCCGAAACTGAAATCTATCAAAAGAGTGCACTGGTATACGGCATTTTCCAGGCACGAAATGCCATTCGTAAGGAAGATGAATGTTTTCTTACTGAGGGATATACTGATGTGATCTCGATGCATCAGGCAGCCATTGAAAACGTAGTAGCTTCTTCAGGAACTTCGCTCACCCCGGAACAGGTGAAGGTGATCAGAAGATTCACAAATAACATTACCCTTCTCTACGATGGCGATCCTGCCGGCATCAAAGCAGCACTGCGGGGATTGGAGATGATGACGGAACAGGATGTAAATGTTAGAGTTGTTTTATTGCCCGATGGTGAAGATCCGGATTCATATCTTCATAAAAATGGAACTGCTGCTTTTAAGGAGTTTATTAGGATCAATAAAAAACATTTTTTGCAATTTAAAACAGCGCTGCTGCTTACCGATGCCGGCAGTGATCCGCTGAAGAAGGCAGATGTCATCAAAAACATTGTAGAAACACTCGCAAAAATTCCTGATACTGTAAAACGGTCAATACTAATTAAAGAAAGCAGTACTTCCCTTGATATTGGCGAGCAGGTGTTGATTACAGAAGTGAATAAAATCAAGAGAAAACAGTTTAAAAAGGAAACCGGAGCACCTGCCTTTGAAGCAGACAGGCTTTATGATGATGCTTCCGAAGAAAAATCTCCATCACAAAGAAATGAAGCGGTTGAAAAAGATTATTACCAGGAGGCGGGAATTATTAAATTATTGCTTGAATATGGAAATCTGGAAATGGAAGATGGCCAAAAGGTAATAGACCTGGTTTTGGATGAGATAAAGGAGGCACCTTTATGCAACCACGACTTCCAGCTAATGATTCATGAAATGGAAGAGCTCTTCAAACGCGGAGAAGCCGTAGATCATCACTTCTTTATTAATCATCCGGAGCAAAAATTTCGGGACATTACATTAACAGTGATTGCATTTCCATACCACCTCAGCGAGAACTGGGACAAGAAACATGAGATCTTTATTACCACTCCACAAAAAAATTATAAGAAAGATGTCGTTAGCACCCTTCATCATTTCAAGCTTCACAAGCTCATGAATATGAAGCTTGAGAACCAGCAACAGTTAAAATCAGTAAAAGGAAATGCTGAGGATGAAACCCATTATATGACTGTTAATATGAAGCTTGATGAGTGGATCAGTCAACTCGGTAAATCACTCGGCACTGTCACGCTTAGCTATTTCAAATAAGCTCTTTTCCGCTAATAACATAGGCCAGCATATAATCCCCTATCTTTTCATAGCTCACCTTCACCTCACATGCTGCAGGCTCCTTAAGTATAAACCCTTTCAGGTTGCCTGAGTCCATATATTTAAATGGTTGTATCAAAAGATGGTTGAGGAAGTTCAGTTGTTTCTTTCCATAGAGCTTATACATCGCTTCTTTCGCACACCAGTTTATATATAGCTTTTCTAATTTGTTTTCTTCGGATAAATATTTCAATTCCTCTTCTTTCATAAACTTATGCTGAATACGAAAAATTTTAGCATGCATCTTTTCAATGTCAATTCCTACTTCAAATTTATTACTCAACAGAACCGCCGTTAAAGATGCAGAGTGTGAAAGTGAAACCTTGTATGGAAAATTATGAATCACCGGTTTTCCATTCAGATCGTTTTCAAGATGAATGAAATCATCTGTTTCTATCACGGTCCGAAGCAATACCCTGCTTGCGAGATAATGGAGCTTCCTCTGAGGATGTTTAATTGACGAAATATATATCAGCTCTTTACTATTTAATATCAATTTTGAAAAAAACCAATTCACATCTTCATCAATGTTCCAGATAGCCAGATTTATTCCATCTGCTATGGTTCTATTTATTAGGAGGGGCATCAGGTGGTAAAAATAATATTACACTTTCGTTGAGACTATCTTTGTTAATGATTATGGCAGAGTTGCATGTTGAGCAAGTTGTTAATATTTCATTGCATAAAGGATCTATTTATTCCCTTGCAAGAACCCAGGAGGAGGGTTGCTTTCTTTCAGCCGGCAGTGAAGGAATTGTTGTGAAATGCAACATTGATGAACCAGACCAGGCTGTAGTAATTGCTAAGGTGGAAGGTCAGATCTTTTCGATGCTTCTGCTTGAATCTAAAAATCATCTAATCATTGGCACAATGTCGGGTGCTGTGCATATAGTTGACCTCAATGAACGCAAAGAGATACATTCGATCATACATCACAAGCAGTCCATTTTTGATATTAAACTCTATCATGAGAAAATTTTTATTGCCTCTAAAGACGGCACTCTATCGATTTTGTCAACTCAGGATTACTCTAACGAATCTATCGTTTCCATCAGCGATATGAGCTTACGTATGGTTGATTTTCATCCTTATAACAATGAAGCAGCAATAGCATGCAGCGATAACAACTGCTACATTCTTGATCTTGGAAATTTGAAGATTTCCCATATTTTAAAAGGACCGGAAAATTCGGCGTTCTCTGTTTGTTATTCGCCTGATGGAAAAAAATTATTCGTCGGTTCACGTGATGCCCGTCTCTATATTTACGATCTTGAATCTATGATGATACATAAAACAGTTGCCGCTCATCTTTATACTATCAATCAGATCATATTTATCTCTGAAAATAGATTCTTCTGTACAGCGTCCCGCGATAAAACCATCAGGATCTGGGACTATGAATCCTTTGAGCTGCTAAAATCTCTTGAAAGAATAAAAGACAACGGTCATCGTAATTCCGTGAATCGCCTTCTTTGGATGCCCGAGCAGAAAGTTTTAATTTCTGCAGGCGATGATCGAAATATGCTCATCTGGAAAATAGTCTCTTAGAAAGATCGAGGTGCCTGAGTCTCCTTCGAAGGGGAATGCCCCCTGAGCTTCCTCTTCTTTCGAAGCCCAGCTACATCAAGGGCTGTTACCTGAATTCTTTTACCTACTATCCGATAAATTATCCTGATATATTTTAAAGCAATTACTAAAAGTTCTCCAACCTTACTTTAAATTATATTTTCACACCAAGCTAATAACAGATGATCTTATCCGATAGAAGAATTCTTGAAGAAATTGAGAAGGGAACAATTCTCATTGAACCATTTAAACCCGATTGCCTCGGTTCAAATAGTTACGACGTCCATCTTGGAAAATATATTGCAATCTATAAGGACCGGATTCTGGATGCTCGCAAACACAACCTGATTGACAATCTTATTCTGCCTGACGAAGGGTTCATTCTTTACCCAGACATGCTATACCTTGGTGTTACGGAAGAGTACACAGAGACTCATGCACATGTACCCTTTCTCGAGGGAAAATCGAGTGTGGGCAGGCTGGGGATCGATATTCATGCCACCGCCGGGAAAGGAGATGTTGGTTATTGTAACACCTGGACTTTGGAAATTTCGGTAAAGCAGCCCGTTAGGGTTTATGCTGGCATGCCGGTTGGGCAATTGATTTATTTCATGGTGGAAGGCACCGTTAAAAATCCTTATAACAAGAAAGGCAACGCGAAGTACAGCAAGCGTACTCTAAAGCCTATTGAATCGATGATGTGGAAGAATAAATGGTAACTTAATGTCGTTCTTTGCATCTATGAATCGTATAATTTTTCTTTTTTCTTTTTTAGTTGCTTGCCCCTCCTGTTCTTCGCTAAAGCCGATTGAGTATCGTTCACTAAAAAATTTTAACGTCTCAGCATTAACCAGCAGGCCAGAGTTATCCTTCGATTTGCACATGTTTAATCCAAATTCTTTTGGGGCGAAACTCAAAGATTTTAAGTTGGAAATGCTCATCGGAAATGCTAAGGTTGCCGAAGTAAAGTTAGATGAGGTGGCACGTGCTGCTGCCAACTCGGAATTTTCAATTCCCATTGGCATCACAACTTCACTCTCTGATATTGCGTTATTTTTACCCGCTGGAATTGAATTATTTAAATCAGGTTCTATGATTCCTATAAAGATCAATGGAAGTGTTACTGTTAAAAAATTTCTTTTCAAAAAGACTTTCCCTTTGCAATTTGAGGAATCTATAGACCCAGGTAAACTCAAGCTTAAAAAGTGAAATAGAAAGGTTGGGTCGTCAAAGCTTCTTTAATAGCTAACCTTCAAAGTGAATGGTGAACATAAGCGTTCGGGCATGCAGCTTCCCGAGTACCCTTGAAAAATTCAGGTTGTCATCAGGCTTTAAGATATTCAGCATCCCATAAGATACCTTTATTTCCGGTGAAATAATGACTAACGGTAAGTGAAATTCCATCCCTACTCCCCATTCTGCCCCAATATCATTTTTATAAACTTTCACCAGATCTTCGGCCAGCCGCGCCTGAGCATTTGATTGCATATCAACACTATACTTAAACCCACCTAACACGTACATCCTGAAGTCCTTATAGGGCCTTGATCTATATTTAAGGTGAACTGGAAATTCTAAATAAACGGATTCTATTTTCTTTATTGGCAACGTGTCTGCTGTGCTGATTTTGTATTGAATGCTTCTGTCTGAAAAGGCAAGGTCTGGAATGAATCTCAATTCGAAAGATCGCGATATATGAAAATCGGAAAGAATGCCCAAACTGAAGCCAGGATTTGTAAGTGCATGCGCTTCGAGAATTTCATTTTGAGTCAGGTAATTAGAATCGAGGGTGATCTTATAGTTCGAACGGTTTAGCGACATAGAAATGCCAAAATGAAAATTGCGACGACTATACCTCTCATCGTGCTCATAGATATTCATCTGTGCTGATGCAGTTTGCAGCAGCATTAGGATGAAGCATGTGATTAAGGCTTGCTTCCTGTATATATGGAACTTATTCCGAATGTGAGTGGTGTGCATTGAGTTTCTCTAAATCCTGTTTTATCAAGAATGGCAATAAAGTTTTTTCCATCCGGAAACGATTCCACTGAGCGATGCAGGTATTCATATGCCATTTTATCCTTTGTGATCCAACTCCCAAGAGCCGGGCAGATTCTTGTAAAATAAAGGTGAAATATCTGGGTAAACGGGAAGCCGGAAGGTTTTGAAAATTCCAGAATCACAAGCGTTCCCCCTTTTTTTAGCACACGAAACAGTTCATTAAGCCCCTTTTCCAGGTTTTCAAAATTTCTTACACCGAATGCAACGGTGACTGCATCGAATTTATTATCTGCAAATGGAAGGTTCTCAGAATCGGCCAACTGCAAATGAATTAGTGAATCAAGCTTTTCTGCTCTTATTTTTTCTTTCCCGATAGCGAGCATTTCATTTGAGATATCAACTGCTGTAATATTTAATGGCTGTAACGCAGCAAGTTCAATAGCGACATCTGCTGTGCCCGTGGCTACATCTAAGATTGTTTTTGGTTGCTTCTTCCTCAGCACTTTAACTATCTTTTTTCGCCATGAAACGTCAATTCCGAACGAGAGTAACCGGTTCATTAGGTCATATCTGAACGCAATGCGGTCAAACATCAATGCTACCTGCTCTTTTTTGTGCAGAGCCATCTCAGCATATGGAACAATTTCTTTTTTCATGATAAGGGTAAAATTACTGAAAGCGACACATTACTAAATTCCTTTCTTTGCATCACCTCTTTCACCTTTAATGGCATGGAATGATTGTTCGAACGGCCACCTTTATTGGGAGTTATGTAGAAGAAAAAAAGTGTCCTGCGAATGCATTTGCTGAATTTGCTTTTATTGGAAGATCGAATGTGGGAAAGTCCTCTCTGATTAATATGCTTTGTAACCGCAAAGATTTGGTTAAGATTTCCAGATCACCAGGAAAAACTCAAACTCTAAATTTTTTTTTGATCAACAACCAATTTTTTTTTGTTGATCTCCCTGGCTATGGTTATGCAAAAGTATCGAGAGAGATGCGAAAGAAATGGGAGTTGATGATTGAGGAATATCTAACTTCAAGAAAGACTTTGCAATTGATTTTTGCCCTGATTGATGCACGTCACGAGCCACAGAAGATTGATCTGGAATTCGTAAATCAACTAACAGGGTGGGAGCTGCCCTTTGCTTTGGTTTTTACAAAGTGCGATAAGGCAGGGAAATCCCAAACGTGGGAACATGTTCATCAATTTCACGATATGCTGCGAAGCAGGAAAGAAGCCATACCGGAAACCTTCATTACTTCAGCAGATACGAGGGCTGGCAAAGAGGAAATGCTGGGTTTTATTGAGCACCTCATTGAGAATAAGTAATTGGCAGAATTTTCTGAGCTTGAAAATTGAATAATCTACACCACCTTGTTTGCACAGCTCGAGCTGGCAAATGCCTCCGGCTTGGCTTTGAATGCAAAACCCATCCCCAGGATGTAGCCCATAGCTTCTTTAAGTGCAGTATTGGAGTGGAAGTTGGGGTTGGTATTAATGTCAGCATGCACTTCGAGATCCACATCGTAGGCATCCAGTAGGTCACAGAGATTATATGCTGTTTGAACGGATCGGGATACTTCTTCAAGCATTCGTTCCTTAATGGATAGCTTGGCAGTAGATTTCTCATTATTAATATACATAAATCCCCCTTTCTTTTCCCGCAGAAAGACAATGACAGTGGCAAACTCTGTTATTTTACCCCTCACCTGGGAATCAGTACCAATGCAAACTTTAAGCTTATTGCCTTCTTCTGTTTCAAACCGGATAGCATCTTCCACAGCTTTGATAATGGGCATCCTGATTTTCTCTCCATTAAATTTTCGCCAGAGCATGGGATCTGTTTTTTCAAAATTATAAAATTCGCCGCATTGCCATTTTACAGAGC
>JACCZV010000209.1 GCA_013695775.1 Chitinophagales bacterium
AGTTATGGTACACACGACAGAGTCTCCGGGAAACAATGGCTCTAAAAGGTATGCTTTCAACACAGAAAAATCAAGTTCAGTTTTTAGATCCGTATTACCAATCCGAAGCGATTTCACATGCTCACCCAATCCTGCCGTCTCATATTTGCCAAAACTTTGCTTGTTATTATTTTTAAGATTTAAAGCTTCCAAATAACCCCCCTTTACAAAAGCCTGTTGGTATAAATGGAAGTAAACAAAGTCGAGAGTGTCAGGAGAATTATTCCAATAGACAAGCGTTTCTTTTCCGTCAATTATATCAGTCTTTTCATCAATTGTCGCTTGAATTTGATAATACACATCCTGTTGCCAATATCCTTCATAGGGAGAATGATTTCCCCAGTAAAATGGATTCTTTTTACTCCTGTAGTCGTTAGGTGGAGCATTGGGATCATATATCTGATTTTGGCAAAATACCGAACTGCTTAAAAAATAAAAAAGCAGAGTGGTTATTAAAAATATTTTATGAAGCATCTTTCTTGTCTTTGAAGAGATGAATGACGAATTTATGTAAAAACCTATCAAATACTAATTGATGATATGGGTATAATTGTTTCAAAAGAATTATTTGTTTTCAATCATTGATATTTTTACTATTCAATAATTTTTTTTCAAGAGCTGAAAAGTAGCCGAATAATTAACGCTGAAACATCTCTGAATTAAGTCATGCCATCTAAAGATTTGCTAAATAAAATTGCTTTGTCTCTCATTCCTAATATAGGGGATGTGATGGCAAAGAATCTCGTGAGCTATTGTGGCGGAGTCGATAAAGTTTTTAGGTCGAAGAAGCATGAACTTATAAGAATCCCGGGGATTGATGAGGTTAGAGCGCGCAGCATTTTAGAATTTAAAGATTTTAAAATAGCAGAACAGGAAATTGAATTTGCAGAAAAAAATCAAATAAAGGTTTTATTCTATTTAGATGAGGATTATCCGGCCAGGTTAAAAAGCCTTACTGATAGCCCATTGGTATTGTATACAAAAGGAAATGTGAACCTGAATGCGGGCAAGATAATAGCTATTGTTGGAACAAGACATGCAACCGATTATGGCAAGAAGGTCACTCAGACTTTAATAGAAGATTTGAAGCCCTACAATGCCACCATCGTTAGTGGGATGGCTTATGGAATAGATATTTGTGCCCATAGAGCTGCTCTTCATTTTAATCTTCCTACCCTCGGTGTAATGGGACACGGGTTAAATCGGATATATCCCGGACAACATCGGTCCACAGCCATCAAAATGCTTGAACTGGGTGGATTGGTTACTGAATTCAAAAGCTCAGACTCGTTTGACCGTGAAAATTTCCCACGACGAAACAGGATTGTGGCAGGCCTGTCGGATGCTACAATTGTTGTTGAATCAGCGGTGAAGGGTGGTGCGTTGATAACGGCAGAGGTAGCCAATTCATACAACCGCGATGTATTTGCTGTACCTGGAAAAGTTGGTGATGTATATTCGGAGGGATGTAATTATTTTATAAAAGCCAATAAGGCCAATCTTATAGAATGCGGAAATGATGTGGCTTATCTTCTGGGTTGGCAGGAGAAGAAACTTGCAGCCCCCGTGCAAAAAGAGATTTTTATTGAGATGACGGAAAATGAAAAAACCATCGTTGACGTTTTGAGGTCAAATGAATCTTTACATGTGGATTTGCTCAGTCAGCTTTCAAATCTTTACGGCAGTCATCTCGCGGCCGCATTGCTGAATTTAGAATTTAAAAGAGTTATACATTCCCTTCCTGGAAAAATGTATAAATTACACTGAGTAGTTTTTAAATATATATGCTGTTATTGCTTTTTGCCCACCAATGTTTCAATTAAAGGCGCTGCTTTCAACAAGCATTCCTCATATTCTATTTCTGGAATTGAAAGGTGGGTTATTGCGCTCCCCGTTTGAAAAGACAGATATTCTGCTTCAGAGTTATACAACAAGCTTCGTATCACCACATTAAAATCGAAATCACCCTCAGGAGTTATGAACCCTACAGATCCGGAGAATAAGCCACGATTGGTCTTTTCATATTTCTCTATCAGCTCCATTGCTTTTACTTTTGGCGCACCAGTCATAGAACCCATCGGAAAAGCATTCTTT
>JACCZV010000219.1 GCA_013695775.1 Chitinophagales bacterium
CCGTAGAGCTAGGGAAAAGAAAAACAAAAACCTGGATCGTGGATACAGATGAGGGTCCGCGATCCGACACATCACTTGATGCGCTTTCGAAACTGAAACCGGCATTTAAGCAGGGGGGTCAGGTTACCGCCGGAAATTCTTCACAGACCTCCGACGGTGCAGCATTCGTAATAATCATGAGTGATAAAATGGTAAAGGAGCTTGCTCTAAAACCAATTGGCCGCTTAATCAGTTGTGCCTCTGCAGGGGTAAATCCACGGGTGATGGGACTTGGTCCCATTGAAGCCGTTCCTAAAGCCTTGAAGCAGGCCAATATGAAGCTGGACGATATTGATGTAATTGAATTAAATGAAGCATTTGCAAGTCAAACACTGGCAGTAATACGGTCGCTCGAAATGGATGCTGAAAAGGTTAACCCCAATGGTGGAGCCATTGCACTCGGACATCCTCTGGGATGTACAGGTACAAAGCTTACTATACAAGCAATTAATGAATTGAAACGAAGAAATAAAAAGTATGGACTTGTAACGGCGTGTGTCGGGGGTGGCCAGGGTATTGCAGGCGTGATTGAGGCTATAGCTTAATAAGCAGACGACAGGGTACGCATTTAAGGCAGCTATGTAATGTAAAAGATAAAATTTCTAACCCTAAATAAATTTAGACATGACATCATCATTTGAAACAGATGAATTGAAGAAGTTGAGGTTTCCCATCGGACCCTTCGAATTCGGCAAGATCTATTCCGCTGAAGACTTACAGCTAATTATCCGGAAGATAGAAGAATTTCCTGCCGAGCTAAAAAAATTAGTATCCCGGTTGAGAGATGCACAATTAGATGTTTCCTATCGGGAAGGAGGCTGGACAGTTCGACAAGTAGTTCACCATCTGGCCGATAGTCATATCAATGCATACACCCGTTTTAAGCTGGCGTTGACCGAAGAAACACCCGCCATAAAACCATATGATGAAAAAGCATGGGCAGAATTGGCAGACTCAAAAGCCGGTGACATAAGATCATCTGTCGAGCTACTGGTTGGTTTACATTACCGCTGGACACTTTTGCTAAAGGCCATGAGCGCCGAAGATTTTCAGCTGCTCTATTATCATCCCGAACATCAGATGAGTCATCATTTAATGGAAATGATTGCAATGTATGCCTGGCATGGAGATCATCATCTGGCGCACATTAAGCAGGTTACCGAAAAAAAGACTGCTCCAAAAACCAAACCTATCAAGGCTGTAACTGCTAAAACCTTAAATAAAAAACAACAGAGTTAGTTGTAAGAATATAGTTGAAATAAAGCCCAAACACCCTATCCGATGATCATGCGGTAGAGCTTCAATTTATAACCCTAAACATAATTTATGTCAACTGAAACGATTTTACGGGATATTACCAGAGGTGGCGAATTTCTAATAAAAGAAACGGGTGCTTCAGATATTTTTATCCCTGAAGAGATAAATGAAGACCAGCAAATGATCGTGCAGATGGCACGTGATTTTGTGGAGAGTAAGATTTTTCCAAATGATACGCGAATTGAAATACAGGAGCCAGGTCTTGCAGTTGAATTATTAGAAGAAGCCGGTGAGCTCGGTCTTCTCGGCGCGTCGATTCCGGAAGAGTATGGAGGGTACGGGAAAGATTTAATCACCTCCACATTTCTTACTGTTGCAACAGGGGATGCAGGGTCGCTTGCGGTTTCAATGTCAGCCCACACAGGAATAGGCACTTTACCCATTTTATATTTCGGCACTGAAGATCAGAAAAAAAAATTTTTACCAAAGCTGGCATCCGGTAAGTTGAAAGCCTCCTATTGCTTAACTGAACCCAGCTCGGGATCAGATGCACTGGCTGCAAAAACTACGGCGGTTATAAGCCCCGATGGAAACTCGTGGGTTATTAATGGCCAAAAAATGTGGATCACCAATGGTGGATTTGCAGACATATTTATCGTCTTCGCCAAAATTAATGGTAAGGAGTTCTCTGCTTTCATCGTGGAAGCTGAAACACTGGGAGTTACACGTGGTGAGGAAGAGCATAAGATGGGCATCAGAGGGTCTTCAACACGACAGATATATTTCGAAGATGCAAATATTCCATTAGAAAACTTGCTGGGGGAGCCAGGCAAAGGGCATTTGATAGCTTTCAACATTCTAAACATTGGAAGATTAAAATTAGCCGCCGCAAGTGTAGGCGGTGGTAAAAGAATGAGCACAGTGGCTATCCAACATGCAAATCAACGTGAGCAATTTAACCAGCCCATAGCCTCTTTTGGCGCCATAAAATATAAGCTGGCGGAGCAGGCAATCCGGCTTTTTGCAGTAGAATCGGCATTGTATCGGACAGCTTTTGATATTGACAATCTAAAAAAAGAATTGCTCGAAGATGGAAAACAATATCACGAGGCATTGATGGGTGCGGCAGAGGAATATGCTATCGAATGTGCCTTGCTAAAGGTACAGGGTTCTGAGATGGTCGATTACGTGGTAGATGAAACTGTTCAGATATATGGCGGGCTTGGTTTTTCAGAAGAATATCTTCCGGCACGCGCATACCGCGATGCACGCATCAACCGCATTTTCGAAGGCACTAATGAGATCAATCGGCTGCTCTCAATTGATATGCTCCTGAAAAGGGCGCTGAAAGGCCGCTTAGATTTGATGTCGCATGCTAACGCCATTCAAAAAGAATTAATGTCAGTACCAGAATTTGGCGAAGAAGATGATGACGATTATGCCTATGAGAAGAAAGTTTTGAAAAACATGAAGAAAGCTCTTTTGATGACGGTTGGCGCAGCCGTACAAAAGTTGAAGATGAGCCTGGAAAACGAGCAGGAGATCATCATGAATGCCGCAGATATGGTAAGTGAAATTTACCTCAGTGAATCATTTTTATTGCGTGTGGAAAAGCTTCAGCAATTAGATTTCAATATATCCATTCAACACGACATGCTAAGGGTATATATTCACGATGCAGTGATCCGCTTAGAAAACGCTGGAAGAA
>JACCZV010000232.1 GCA_013695775.1 Chitinophagales bacterium
GAGTAGCTTTGTATTATCTTCTGATCATCAATTTTATCGTGGATGCTTTTGGATACAAACATTTTTATTCATGCTTCCTGTTCTTGATCTGGTGCTGCGAAAACTAAAGATTAATTTTTTTGGTTTACGATACATAAGTCACTTTTACCTGATGAATTTAGCCTTGCTTAATGGGTTTTTTAAATATTTAATTGGAATTAAAGAAAATGTCTGGGAACCAACTGAACGGAACCAATAAGTTCAAGCTCGATTCTATTGAAGAAGCCATCGAAGATATTCGCAATGGCAAGCTGGTGATAGTTGTAGACGATGAAGACCGGGAAAACGAAGGTGACTTTATAACAGCCGCACGAAATGCAACTCCTGAAATCATCAACTTCATGTCCAAGGAGGGACGGGGGCTTGTATGTGCCCCCTTGACTGATTACCGATGTCAAGAGCTAAAATTAAATTTGATGGTGGGTGAAAATACTGCGCTTCACCAAACACCGTTCACCGTTTCTGTTGATTTGCTTGGCAAAGGAGTTAGTACAGGCATCTCTGCCTTCGACCGGGCAAAAACAGTTGAAGCTCTGATTGACCCTGAAACTAAGCCGGAAGAACTGGGCAGGCCCGGTCATATTTTCCCACTGAAAGCAATGGCTGGAGGCGTTCTGCGCCGGGCAGGGCATACCGAAGCTACAGTAGATCTTGCACGTCTTGCAGGCTTTGAGCCAGCAGGTGTACTTGTTGAAATAATGCATGATGATGGCACCATGGCACGGCTGCCTGAGCTCATGAAAGTTGCCCAAAGATTTAACCTTAAAATCATCTCCATCAAAGATTTGATTGAATACAGGTTAAAAAATGAATCGCTCATTCGAAGAGAAATAGTGGTAGAAATGCCTACAGACTGGGGCCTTTTCAAGCTGCATGCCTACACCCAATACAGCACCGGTGATGTGCACCTTGCTTTGGTTAAGGGTACATGGAAAGAAGATGAGCCGGTGTTGGTGCGTGTACATTCGTGCTGCCTTACGGGAGATGTATTTGGCTCAAAGCGATGCGATTGTGGCGGTCAGCTCCATGATGCGATGTATATGGTAGAGCAGGCCGGCCAGGGCATTGTGTTGTATATGAATCAGGAGGGCAGGGGTATAGGTCTGTTGAATAAGCTCAAAGCTTATGCTCTTCAGGAACAGGGTTTAGATACAGTTGACGCAAACCTTCAATTAGGCTTCGGCATGGATGATCGCGACTATGGGGTAGGGGCGCAGATATTGCGTGATCTTGGGGTAAAAAAGATTCGCCTAATGACTAATAATCCGAAAAAACGTGCTGGGCTTAAGGGGTATGGGTTAGAGATAGTAGAGAATGTACCCATTGAACCACTATCAAACCCACATAATGAAAAGTATCTCCGAACAAAGCGAGACAAGATGGGTCATGAGATACTGAATAAATTGCTATAGGCTGTCTTAATTAATATTGTACTTTTTATAAAGGCACTTTTCCTTGTATTCAAATGCACTGTTTCATTAGTATCCTTGTACCCAAATCATTCGTTGAGTTTAACAATCTTTGTAGAAAAGGTAGCTTCAGGAGTGTTAAGCCCGACCATAAGCTTCGGTGGAAACGATATAGAATAATGAGTCATGAAATGGTGTTATGACTGGCTTCCGAATAGGATAATTTAGGGGGTATGTGGTTTTCGGTTAAGTAAAACACCATAAAGAATGGCAATTACTTTAAAAAATTCTTTTAATGTTTTTCCTTGGCAGGTCGTATATTTGACTTGATATAAAATATAATTCTTGTCTTTTTAAAACCCTGCGCATGAAAAACATCTTCTTTATTTTAATACTTCTAAATTTTGAGTCCTTTGCTCAGAAAGAAGGCAATATCTGGTATTTCGGGGCACAGGCAGGTATTGACTTCAACAGTGGCAGCCCGATAGCGCTAACTAACTGCTCGCCTTCATTCACTGCTTTTGAAGGAGTGGGCACCCTAAGTGATACTGCCGGCAATTTACTTTTTTATACCGATGGCAACAATGTCTTCAATGCCAACCATGTTCTGATGCCCAATGGCGATGGCTTGTTGAGCGATGTTTCATCAACGCAAACGGGGCTCTCAGTAAAGCAGCCGGGAAATGATTCCATTTACTATATCTTTCATATTGACCTGATTGACTACTTTGATCTCTCACTCTATTATTCCGTCGTTGATATGTCATTAAATGGAGGTTTGGGAAATGTGATACAAAAGAATGTTCTCTTAAGAAATAATGTAACTGAAAAAGCAACTGCCGTTGGACATGCAAATGGCAATGATGTATGGATCATCACTCACGACAGCAACAGTGATGCGTTTCAATCATATCTTCTTACTGCGGCAGGATTGGATACGATTGCTGTTATCAGCAATCCCGGATTGATACATACACAAGATATCGGCTATTTGAAGGCATCCCCCCAAGGCGACAAACTCGCTTCTGCCGATTTTCAGATGAACTCGTATGCACTCTACGATTTCGATAATGCCACGGGTATGGTTTCTAACGCTAATCAATCACCTACCGTTTACGTGTTAGCTTATGGTTGCGAGTGGTCACCGGATGGAACAAAATTGTATGGCGGGCAGGAGAATTCTCAAAATCTCTGGCAATTTGATGTAAGTGCAGGGGCAAATGTTTGGAATACTGCTACACTTATTTACGAAACTTCGAGCATAGAATTGGAAGCATTGCAATTAGGTCCTGATGGTAAAATTTATTGTTCACGCTATCAGACAGCTTGGCTGGGCATAATTAACGATCCTGATTCCGCCGGCCTTGCCTGCAACTACGTTGACGATGGAGTGGATCTGCTGGGGCGAGTGTGTTACCTGGGATTACCCAATTATAATGTGTCACTTTTTAACCCGGAGGTGCAATTAGTCTTATCCAATTTATCTTCCAGTGATTCGAGTGTGTGTGAAACCAGCTGCATTGATTTCTTTGATCTTTCATCGGGCAGCCCTGACTCCTGGATGTGGAGTTTTCCCGGAGGAATTCCTTCGTCCTCTACGCTGCAAAACCCAACAAGCATTTGCTATAATACCTCAGGAACTTACGACGTCACATTGATTGTAACGAACAGTATAGGAATCGACACCCTAATGTTAAGTAACTTCATAACAGTAAATGTTGCGCCCACTGCATTGATCACGCAGAGTAACGACACACTTTTTTCTTCTTTAGCAAATTCATACCAGTGGTATTTGAATGGACAACTTTTACCAGGAGCAATTTCTCAGCTTTATGTAGCAATGGAGTCCGGGTTATATTCGGTTGATATCGCGGATACAAACGGATGCACCTCTTCCGCTTATTTTTTCTTTTCTTATGTTGCATTCTCTTCTACAGATTCAACGCTATGCGAAAAATTCTGCATAGATTATTTTGATCAGTCTGTAAACAATCCGGTTTCATGGCAATGGATTTTTGATGGCGCAATACCCGCATCTTCTACAGCACAAAATCCAACAGGAATTTGTTACGATGATTCCGGAACATTTGATGTCACTCTAATTACAATGTATGGATCTGGCAATGCTGATACGTTAGTTTTAATTGATTACATCAGCGTTTATACTAATCCATTTTCTCCGGTTATTACGCAAACCGGAAATACATTAACTGCCACTTCTGCTAATTCATATCAATGGCTGTTAAACGGAGTAGAAATTCCTGGTGCCACAAACCAAAGTTTCGAGATCACGCAATCTGGCTTATACACGATCGTCATATATAATGAGAACGGATGCTCAGCTCAGGCAGATATTAACGCTACTGTTGTGGGAATTGAAGAGATCATTTTCGGAAACGTACAGGTTTATCCAAATCCTACTTCAGGCATTATAACTTGTGTATGGGGGAATGATATAGGAGATACAGGCTTTTCAATTTCGGTATTGAACACCGTGGGACATGAGATCTATTCTTCAAGCGAAGAAATCTTTGGAAATTTGATGAAGATTAACTTGAATGATCAACCATCAGGAGTATATTTCCTTCAGCTAAAAAACGATCTCCATTACTTCCTTAAAAAAATAATCATCTCAAGATAGATCATAAGAAAAGCAATGACGCATAGCGTTATGCTTTTTGTGCGTCTTCCGGTACCACTTCATCAAGCTGTTATCAATTATGAAATCTGCATGTATTTGACGGTAACCATTTAACAATGCCGAAGCCTCGTTCCGCGAGGCATCTACATGTTCATGGATGTCGGGCAGCCTTCCCTCTAAAAATTTATCGCCGAGATTAATATTCTCGGCCTCAAGCTTTGCAACTTTTTTCAATAATGAGGCTACTGCTTAGTCATCGAAAACCTACAAAGAACCAAGGTAGCAAAATTAAATAAGTGATATATCATTTACAGTTTCTATTGATATACAATATTACTTCCTTATGTTTGAGGGAGTCTTTTAACTACTCCAAAGTTTTTTAATCCTAAAAACCTTTTATGAAAATCTTCATTTCAATACTTTTTACCATCATAAACTCAATCGCGTTTGCAGAAAGTAGATACCAGTATATTTCTCCGAAGCCCGGGTCTGAAATGGTTACCATCAATCATAACATCGTTATCCGGCCGGGTATGGTGCTCGATCCTTCTTCTGTTAGCAGCGATCGCTTTTCTATTCGCGGTAGCAAAAGCGGTGATCATTCTTTCACTATTGTGATCTCGACCGATGGTAAGACCATTATTCTGACACCTTTGGTTCCTTATGCTTATTCAGAAGAAGTATCTGTAATGATTTCGGATAATCTGAAGGCAAAAGATGGTTCTGCAATTGAACGAATGGAATATACATTTCAAACACATCGCGCATATACTGACGCAGAAAATGAAAATTTCAAAAGGGAAAGACCAATGATGTTTAATAATTATATGGAAAACTACAATATTGGCAATTCGGGTGATGAGGATACACGTGACATTGAGGGCATGTTTGAGATTACAGTGAATACGAATCCTGCCCCCGGCCATATTTTTTTTGATGCCTTCAGCGGATATGGATCTCCCTCGGAATATACCGGATACAGCATAATTTCCAATGATGGAGATTCCCTATTTCATAGAGAAACCGGGTTTGTTGATGATTTCAAGCTATTGCGAAATGGACTTTTCGGAGTCTATAAAGGGTCTTATGAATGCTACAATGTGCTCGACTCAAACTTTAACGCTATTGACAGAATCTTTCCTGCTAATGGCTATGGAATGGATAACCATGAGTTACAAATGTTGCCGGATGGTCATTACTTTATTATTGCACAGGAATTTCAGGTAATTGATATGACGGTGTATGATCCCACTTATTATCCAAATGCCTCAGTATTTGGAACGGTGATCCAGGAATTTGATGAAAATAAAAATCTCGTCTTTGAGTGGCGCGCCTTTGACCATGTTGAAATCATCGAAGCACTCCATGAAAATCTCGCTAGCGGTTACATAGACTACATGCATACCAATGCCCTGGAAATTGATAATGACGGGCATATCCTTGCCTCTCACCGTCACCTCGACCAAATCACCAAGATTGATCGCAATACAGGGGAATTTATCTGGCGGCTGGGCGGAGTTGAGAATGAATTCACTTTCCTCAATGGCTCACCTACCTTCAGCTACCAACACGACATTCGCCGCATCAACAATGGCAATATCACACTCTTTGATAATGGCAACTGGAATCCTGAAGTATATTCTTCAGCGCGTGAATATTATCTGGATGAAGAAGCAAAGACCGCCGACCTGGTGTGGAGCTACAGTTATCCGGATGATGACGGTGGGTTCCTGTTTTATGGCGCAATGGGAAGCGTACAGCGGTTGCCTGATGGAAACACTTTTATTAACTGGGGATGGAGGGGCCCGGTGCAGAATCCCAGCATGAGTGAGGTTACACCCACCGGCGAAATTGTATGGGAGCTGCGTCTTGCAGGCGCAGGAAATATGGTATCTTATCGCAGCCATAAATATGAATATGACCCCTGCGTAAGACCCACCTTTGAGCGGATGCGGGAGGTTGATGTCACCAGTGATATGGCTACTTTGGAATGGCCCTCGGCATGGAATGCAGTAAAATATAAATTGCAATACTCAGAAAAGGGATCTGATATATGGCAGCAACAGATAGTAGAGGGAGGCCAAACCTCGCAAACTCTTACTAACCTTACACCTAATTCAGTATATTATTGGAGGTTGCAAACCTTTTGCGATCAGGCAGAAACGACTCTGTCGCCATTCACTCAGATTAAAAAGTTTGAAACGCTGCCCCTGAAACCAATGACTTCTGAAGTGTATGAGTCAATTGTTATTTATCCAAATCCGGTATCAGACATACTAAATGTTAAATACTCCGGAACCTCTTTAACTGAGCTTCGACTGGTGAATATGATAGGACAGGAACTAATAAGCACTTCGCTTGATGGCGAGGAACAAAACCAGATTGCGACACTTTCGCTGGTTAATCTCCCTGCAGGAAATTATATTCTGGAATTAATTGGCATGGAGGGAAAAGAGGTGAGAAAAGTTTTTGTGGAGTAGAATTTTTATTTATGCCTCAACCGTTGATGCTTTATTCCACGCAAGTATGCAATGGGAGTTATGAGTGCGCGAATATTAGTACAGGAGTGAATAAATTTTATCAATCATAGCCCACAGTTTCACCTGCGGGCTATGATTTTTCATGACAGCCGATCACTATGATTTATCTCCATCTTCAGGTAAAACTTCATCCAGCTTATTATCAATTATAAAGTCCGCATGAATTTGCCGGTAATCATTTAACAATGCCGAAGCCTCAGTGAGCGTGGCATCTACGTGTTCATGCATATCGGGCAGTTTCCCCTCTAAAAATTTATCTCCGAGATTGATATTTTCTGCCTCAAGCTGTGCTACTTTTTTTAACAAGGAGGTTTGGCTGTTGACAACATCTTCCAGTTCACGAATTATCTTATCCATCATGGTGAGCTTTTCTCTTGGTTTCATATCTTTTTCTTTATAAAGTTGACGATGTTATTGCGGGTAAGATACAAAAGATCCGATGCTAAGGGAAGGAGGCCTGTTATAATGTATTCAGATTAACGGCTGCGTTTAAGGCAAACGTGCTCGTGAATAAAATGCCATTAGCTAATCCTAAATAAATCCATCCTCTTATATTTACTTCGGTTATAATATTGAAGCGCTTGCAATGCTTAATAAAGAATCTTCTTATCAGAACATTGCTGAATTGATTGAACGCTTTGAAGATCAGTAT
>JACCZV010000174.1 GCA_013695775.1 Chitinophagales bacterium
GTACTATATTGCTTTTTGCGAAGGTATTTTTCTTCATCTTTTTCTTTATGTGGGTGAGGTGGACGATTCCGAGATTTCGGTACGATCAGTTGATGAATTTAGGATGGAAGGGGTTGATTCCTCTCAGCATCGTGTGGTTGATGGTTACAGCAGCAGGCGTGTTATATTTCAATAGCTAAGAATAGGAGTTAACTGGAAACTTTTTCTAATGCAGTCGTTTAGTAATAAGAAGAAAGTTATTGAGCAAAAAAAGATGACGTGGGTAGAGCGGCTCTATCTGCCTGCTATTTTCCAGGGGCTGGCCATCACCCTAAAACATTTTTTTAAGAAAAAAGCGACTATCAACTATCCTGAACAAAAACGTTCGGTGGCGGCTGCTTTTCGCGGATTACATGTGCTTAAACGCGATGAAAATGGTGCTGAAAGGTGTACTGCCTGTGGGTTGTGCGCTGTGGCTTGCCCAGCAGAAGCTATAACTATGGAGGCTGGTGAGCGGACAGCCGGTGAGGAACATTTATATCGCGAAGAAAAATATGCGATCAAATATGAGATCAATATGCTTCGCTGCATCTTCTGCGGATTTTGTGAAGATGCATGTCCTAAAGATGCGATCTATCTCGAAACCACCTTTGCGCCCGCAAGCTTTGACCGAAATGATTTCATCTATGGCAAAGACCGGCTGGTGGATGGGTTTAAAAGAGATGAGATTGTTCCGCCTGTAGCAAGAACGCTTGAAGAAGCCAATCTATAAATAGCAGCCATGCTTACTTCCGCTTTTTATTTAATCGCTTTTATTAC
The DNA here is from genome assembly GCA_013695775.1 of Chitinophagales bacterium. Classification (GTDB taxonomy): domain Bacteria; phylum Bacteroidota; class Bacteroidia; order Chitinophagales; family UBA10324; genus JACCZZ01. The sequence goes on from JACCZV010000174.1 coordinate 799, forward strand.
TATTTTTTTTGCTATAATGGTGGTAGCATCACGAAACCCAATTCACAGTGTTCTATACCTGGTGCTCACTTTTTTTTGTATCTCAGCTATGTATATTTTTATGCTCGACGCCACTTTTGTGGGAATGGTGAATGTGATTGTCTACGCCGGTGCCATCATGGTGCTTTTTCTATATGTGCTGATGATGATGAATTTAAATTCCGATGCTGAACCAAAAAAATCTAACCTCTTTAAAATCTGCGCCGTGATCTCAGGTGGCATGTTGCTCCTTCTTATCGTCGCTGCGCTTCAGGATGCACATCTAGTTAACCAAACGGGGTCTGTTGTTACCAGTGAAAAAATTGGCTCAATAAAAGTGCTCGGAAATGTACTGTACACACAATATCAGCTTCCTTTCGAAATAGCATCTGTCTTATTTTTGATTGCCATGATCGGTTCAGTGATCCTTGGAAAGAAGGATACATCATCCCAGACAATCGGACATGAGATTTTGAAATGATGATTATTTAAAAAATCAGGGCTGAATGCCTTAGGAAACATTCAAAATGGCAGAGATATTTAAATTGGTACCAGTAGAGCATTTTGTATATCTATGTTCAGTACTATTTGTGATTGGTGTTGTAGGAGTGCTTACACGCCGGAATGCAATAATAATTTTCATGAGCGTAGAGCTGATGCTGAATGCAGTCAACTTGCTGCTTGTTTCCTTTTCCGCATATCATCATGACCCGGCAGGACAGATTTTTGTTTTTTTTATTATGGCCGTTGCAGCAGCAGAAGTTGCAGTAGGCCTTGCGATTATTACCATGATCTACAGAAATACCCATTCAGTAGATATAGATCAGATGAGTCGCCTGAAGCACTGAGCTCGTCATTCAATATTTTTCAACGGCTGATATTTAATCCTCGCTAGTTCCTATTTATTATGAAGAAAAATGTAATCATCACAGGGGCCAATGGTAACCTTGGTGATGCAGTGGTAAAAAAATTTCTTAATGAAGATTATCATGTAATTGCGACTGTGCTTCATCAGACTGATATTAGTGCAATGGATGCACATAATGAGCTTGAGGTGTGTGCCATAGACCTTTCGAAAGAAGCCGATGTGGCAATATTCATAGGGGAGACTCTGGAAAAGCATAAATCTATTGAAGCTGCTTTGATGCTGGCCGGTGGTTTTTCAATGGGCGACATAGAAAAAACTTCTGCCTCCGATCTTATGAAAATGTATTCACTCAATTTTGAGACAGCCTATAACATTATTCGGCCATTGTTCCGTCACATGATGGAAAAAAATTATGGGCGCCTGGTGGTAGTGGGCGGCCAACCGGCCCTTGATGCGGAGGCAGGTAAAAATATGATTGCCTACGGCCTTTCTAAATCGCTTTTGATCAAGCTGGCGGAATACTTAAATGCCGCTGCAAAAGGCAAAAATGTTACCACCACGGTAATAATTCCAAGTACTATAGATACCCCACAGAACCGGAAGAGCATGCCTGCAGCTAAATTTGATGATTGGGTAAAGCCCGCACAGATTGCTGATCTCATGGAAGTAATCTGCTCGGAAAAAGGAACTCCTATTCGGGAAGGAATCATTAAAGTGTATGGCAATTCCTAACTTTTTTCATTCATTGCTTCGTTTGGCGGAAATGGTGTACTTTTCTATCAGAGTTATTAATATTCATTCTATACCGAATCTGTTATGTGGAAGCGGTTCATTCGAAATTATTTTACGTTTACGCGGAGAGAGCGAAATGGTCTCATTGTTTTATTGATGATCATGCTCATCATAGCATTTTGGCCCAGGGTTTATTTGTTATTTCATGAGGATGAGCCAACCGACTTTACTCTTTTTCAGAGACAGATCGATTCCTTTAACCGGAAAGCGGAGACAAATTCTTCTTCCCCGTCGTCTTATGATTCTGCTGGCGCCAGTCTCGCGGAACTAAACGCAGAGCAGAGTGCATCAGAGGAGATAGGATTTATCCTTTTTCCATTCAATCCCAATACAATTGGTGCTGATGAATGGCGAAAGCTTGGCCTGAGCAACAAGACCATTCAGACAATTATAAACTACCGTTCAAAAGGTGGAAAATTTTTCAAAAAGGAGGATTTGAAAAAGATTTATGGATTTAAAGAAACGGATTATAAACGGCTGGAGCCATATATTGATATACCTGCCACGATACCGGTAGTTTACGATCAGAAACCTAAAATAGAACCTAAAAGCACAAGAACAACCATTGTAGAATTAAATGCAGCCGATTCAGCTCAGCTTACTGGCTTGAATGGCATTGGCCCCGTTTTGTCGTCGCGGATCATCAAATTCAGAAACAGGATTGGTGGCTTTAATGATTTAGAACAGTTGAAAGAGGTGTATGGATTGTCTCCTGAAACTTTTGAACTTGTGAAAGACAAGGTTTCTGTAAATTCATCTAAAATAAAGAAGCTTAATATAAATACTATAGATCTAAATGCTTTGAAGCAACATCCATATTTCAAGAATCCCATTGCCTTAACCGTTATCAGCTACCGCGAACAGCATGGCTTTTTCAATGCTCCGGAAGATCTGAAAAATGTTGATCTTATCACAGACGAAATGTACCAAAAGATCATACCATATCTGGAATTTTAATTTCTCGCAGAGAATTTGATGGATATCGGGGATATAATATAAGTAGCTGCCCTTATTAAGCCAGGCCTCCGTAAAAACAGAAGCACAAGCAAGAAAGCCGAACAAGCAAACTCAAAATGGTTTCATAACTGTCACTGCAGTATTCTCTATAATCAATCTGATTACTTTTGTGGAAAATCTCTCTCATGAGTTCTGTTGCCCTTGAATCCACCGTGAATTTTGACATCTCTGAAAATCAGCAGATGATTGCGAAGATGGTGCGTGATTTCTGCGAGAAAAGCGTCAGGCCTCATCTGATGGAATGGGACGAAGCGCAGATTTTCCCGATAGAAGTTTTTAAATCTCTTGGAGAGTTAGGGCTAATGGGCGTATTAATCCCGGAAGAATATGGTGGCGCCGGATTGGGTTATCATGAATACGTTACGGTTATCTCTGAGATTGCGCGCGTTTGCGGATCCATTGGCTTATCGGTTGCAGCACATAACTCTCTTTGTGCAGGTCATATTTTAACTTTTGGAAATGAAGCGCAGAAGGCAAGATACCTCCCGAAGCTTGCAACTGCAGAGTGGCTGGGAGCATGGGCACTTACCGAACCCAATACCGGCAGTGATGCCGGCAATATGAAATGTGTTGCTGTGAAGAATGGGGACGAGTGGATAATCAATGGAACAAAATGCTGGATCACACATGGCAAATCAGGCGATGTGATGGTGGTGATTGCACGAACAGGTGAGCCGCGTTCAAAAAATAATTGCACTGCTTTTATTGTCGAGCGTTCTGCACAAGGCCTCTCCGCAGGCAAAAAAGAAAACAAGCTCGGAATGCGGGCGTCCGAGACCACAGAGGTGATTTTTGACAACGTCCGTGTTTCTAAGGATAATATGTTGGGAAATGCTGGTGAAGGATTTTTGCAGGCCATGAAGGTGCTCGACGGGGGAAGAATCTCGATTGCCGCACTGAGTCTCGGGATTGCAAAAGGGGCTTTTGATGCAGCGGTTAAATATTCCAAAGAGCGTCAGCAGTTTGATCAGCCAATTGCTAATTTTCAGGGCATCAGCTTTAAGCTCGCTGATATGATCACACAGATCAATGCGGCGGAATTGCTGACGCACCAGGCGGCCGACATGAAAAATCGGGGGGAGAGGGTAACGAAGCATGCAGCGATGGCGAAATATTATGCCTCGGAGATTGCCGTAAAAATTGCCAATGAAGCCGTGCAGGTGTTTGGTGGATATGGCTACACGAAAGATTTCCCTGTAGAAAAATTTTATAGAGACGCGAAGCTATGTACAATAGGTGAAGGTACATCAGAGATTCAGAAGCTTGTGATTGCCCGGGAAATACTTAAATAGCAAGAGGAACTTCAGATTTTGTTCTGATAAAAAGATAAGTCTGCTATATCATCGAATTAGATTACTTTTGCGCCCGCGCAGGGGGGACTGAGAGGTGGAAACGACAGAACTTGAAAGACTAAAAAAGAATTGAGGTTTATAACCACATCTTAAAGATATATCGCGGAGTGGAGCAGCGGTAGCTCGTTGGGCTCATAACCCAAAGGTCGCAGGTTCGAGTCCTGCCTCCGCAACA
>JACCZV010000237.1 GCA_013695775.1 Chitinophagales bacterium
AGGACGCCGACCATAGACAGAAAAAAAATCGTGCGATCTCTGGTTAAGAATCTTTAAAGACTTTTTGAGGGATAAACAAGGTCAGATCAAGATAGTACTTTTCTTCCAAATCTCCTCAGCTCCTGACTAATATCGGCTGTTTTTTAATTGAAACCTAATTACATAGCTCACTCTTTTATGAAACCAACTGATTTCAGTTCATTGCCATAATTAAGTAATAACATATACTGGCCCGGGTGCAGGGTTGATATGTCAATATTCCAAGGTATACTCTGGTATTCGGGTTGTTAACGATAAGCTTCGATTGCCCTAAGACGTTCAGATCTTTTGGCAATACCCAGTTGAATTTCTCACAGGACATATCGTATCTTGTAATGCATATTTCATATTGTATCTATGTCTCAATCGGAAAATGAACAGGATTATTTTCAGCTAACTTCTGATTTTGTTCAGCACACTGGCAAAAACATTTTCCTTACCGGAAAAGCCGGTACCGGGAAAACTACTTTTCTCAGGCACATAAAAGATCATTGCAGCAAGAACCTGATCATCATTGCCCCAACAGGAGTTGCTGCGATAAATGCAGCGGGAGTAACCATGCATTCATTTTTTCAGTTGCCTCTGGGTTGCTTTATACCCGGCTCTTTCCGCACTCAATTTCAATCAACGCATCCGGTAACTGACAAGCATCACCTGCTTCAAAACCTCCGATACAGCAATGAGAAGATTGAAGTCGTTCGTAACCTGGAGCTGCTAATCATAGATGAGGTAAGCATGCTGCGCTGCGACTGGCTCGATGCCATAGATACAATATTGCGATCTGTGCGCCGAAATCAGCAAGAGGCCTTTGGCGGGGTTCAGCTTCTTTTAATAGGCGATCTATATCAACTGCCGCCTGTAGTAAATGATGTTGAATGGCAGATGTTGCATGAGTATTATGAAAGCCCTTTCTTCTTTTCAGCCCAAGCGCTGAAGCGGGCTCAGCCACTGTACATAGAATTGAAAAAAGTTTACCGTCAAAGCGATGAGGAGTTCATTAACCTGCTCAACCGTGTGCGCAATAATGAGGTAACAGAGATGGATATGGAACGGCTCCATCAGCTCTATCAGCCTCACTTCAAAGCAAAGCCTGATGATCATTTCATCACACTTACTACTCATAACCGAAAGGCCGATGAGATAAATGGCTATGAGCTGAGGCGGTTGCCTGGAAAGGAATTCATTTCTAAAGCAACACTCAGAGGAGAGTTTCCGGAGCGCGTATTTCCGGCGGAGGAATCGTTGCTGCTTAAAGCAGGCGCTCAGATTATGTTCATCAAGAATGATGTGAAAGAGAAAAAATATTTTAATGGGAAAATTGGAGTGATAGCTGAGATCGGAACTAAAGATGGCAAGGACATAATTCAGGTACGGTTTCCTGATAAGAATGAAACAATAACAGTTGAACAAGAAACCTGGCGCAACCTGCGCTATTCATTCAGCGAGAATGAAAATAAGATCAATGAAGAAGAGCTTGGCGCCTTTACTCAGTATCCCATCCGGCTGGCCTGGGCAGTCACGATCCATAAAAGCCAGGGACTCACATTTGAAAAGGCTATGATTGATGCAGGGGCTGCCTTTGCTGCCGGACAGGTATACGTGGCCCTTAGTCGCTGCGTTTCGCTTGAAGGAATGGTATTGCTTTCGCGGATTTCTACCGATGTCATTAATACCGATGAGGCAATTGTAGCTTACATGAAGCGCCAGGAGGGCATCGGCCAACTGCAAGTAACACTTTCTGAAGAGAAAAAAATTCATACCATAAAAACAACAATTGCACTTTTCAGCCTGCAACCTCTTTTAGAGAAGCTTTTAAGTTTTATTGAATATATGGGTGGCCGGAAATTGGAAGAAAAAGAGAAAATCATCTCAAGCCTTCACGACGTGCACAAGGCGCTGTTACCGCTTCACGTGCTGGCAGAGAGATTTCAGAATGAGGTAAAGCAGATAACCAAAGACGGATTATCTGAAAGCGCATCATTGCAACTGAGTGAACGGGTATTGAAGGCAAAGAAATACTTTACTAAAGAGATGGAGGAAAAGGTGATAGAACCGTTGTTGCGCATAAATAAAGAATTACAGAAACAGAATAAGGTGAGAAAAGTGCTTAAAGTAATGAAAGGTCTTATGGACACTTTTGAACATTTTGTCCTTCGCTACAG
>JACCZV010000243.1 GCA_013695775.1 Chitinophagales bacterium
CGGTGATGTTTAGCATCGGCCCATCGAGTGAGCATTAATTGATTATAAAAATCAATCGTTGTCCAGGGATCGCGAAAATCGGCGAGCCATGGGATGTTTAATTTTTTTTTTATACCTAACGCGATGAGGTGCATGCTATGGGGTGTACCGGAAGAAATGATTGCATCTACAGGATTTTTTTTTATCTCATTCGTCAGATATTTTATCGATGGTTCAATCCAAAAGCATCTTGCATCCGGAATAAAAAGATTTCCACGAATCCAAATGCTGAGTTTTTCTGTAAAAGACCTTGGTTTATTTTCCGACAAGAAACCCGAATAAACAGCTTCTTCCTTCTTGCGGCCTACAAATTTCTTATACATATCATACGGCTCCCAAATTGGTAAACGGAGGATTTTCATCCCATGAACCACATCTTTTTCCAGGGAATGGTCGATGATCGGGTATGCAGCATTTTCGGGTGTATAAATTATTGGTTCCCACCCATATTCACTCAGATATTTAGACATCTTCAGCCACCGCTGCACTCCAGCTCCTCCGCTTGGTGGCCAATAATAGGTGATAATCAGAACTTTTTTGAACATGCGCGATTCCTGCTAAAATAAAGAACCGGCAGTACACTCCATCAACTTTGAGTCACATTTCTACTTAAATAATTATTTATAGTTGTATTATAAACTCGCTTTCGACCAAAGAATTAAAAACTTCGATCAATATTCTATGATCAGATTTTTTTGTGATTAGTTTTGCCATCATTAAAAAAGCATTCATCATGAAGCGATACATTCAACTCATTTTTTTCTTTCTTTTATTTTACAGCACTGTAAGGGCTCAGGAGCATCTTCCCTCCAATTTTTTCATGACTACCCTTGGAAATGGTTTGCAGTTGCTGGTAATAGAAGACAACAGCGTTCCTCTTGCAACCATCGAGATTGCGGTTCACAATGGATCATATACGGAAGATTCAGCATTTAATGGCCTTTCTCATTTATACGAACATATGTTTTTTAAGGCCAACAGAGACATCCCATCTCAGGAAGCTTATCTTCAAAGAGTTCATGAGTTGGGAATTTCTTTTAATGGCACAACCTCAGAAGAGAGAGTGAATTATTTCTTCACACTTCCTACAGCTAACCTCGATGAAGGGCTAAAGTTTATGAACAGTGCCATCCGTTTTCCTTTATTTCTTACTCAGGAAATGAAAAATGAAAATCCTGTGGTGGATGGCGAATTTCAACGTGCAGAATCCAATCCGGCATTTATGCTTTTTCAGGACTATAACAGGCAAATATGGGGCAATCTATATGTCCGTAAAAACCCTATCGGCATTCATGAAGTAATTCTCTCCGCTACTCCTGAAAAAATGCGTGAAATTCAAGCAAAATATTATTGGCCTAACAATTCCATACTTGTTATTGCAGGAGATGTAAAGCATGCTGATGTATTTTCAAAAGTAGAGAAGCTCTTCGGCGATTGGGCATCTTCGGGCTTCGATCCTATACAAAAATATCCAATTCCGGAATTCGCCCCTATTAAAGAAAATAAAACCTTCGTTACAATAAATGAGAATTCACGAGTGCCTTTTGTACTCCAGGGCTGGCACGGACCAGATACGAGAAATGATGTGAAGGCCACTTATGCTGCTGATGTTTTTTCGTTTATTGTTTCGCAGTCGTCCTCAAAGCTACAGCAACAACTGGTGGATAGCGGCCTGGCTTATCAGGTTCAGTTTGGCTATCAGACTAACAAATATGTTGGCCCCATACAGTTGTTCGTGGTGCCCAATCCCCAGCGGGTGAAGGAATGCATGAAAGAATTGGAAAAACAGATCAGCTTATGGGATTCTGATTCATATTTTACTGATGAGCAACTGGAAACAGCAAAAACTCAGTTGGAAATTAACGAAATCTATGATCGGGAAAGAACTTCCAGTTACATACATACTGTAACATTCTGGTGGGGCTCTGCAACTATAGATTATTATACTACCTACATCGACAACCTGAAAAAAGTAACTCGTATGGATATTCAGGAATACGTTCGGAAATACATTAAAGACAAACCCAAGGTTGCAGGCATCCTGATGTCATCGGAAATGAAAAAAACGTTGGGAATAGAAAGCTACAATCAATTATTTCAGTAAAATTAATGAAAATTTTAAAATAATTATCATGAATAAATATTTGTTTTTTAAAAATATAATAATCTTAGCCCTATTTTGCCTTATAGCTGTTAAATCAGTTTTAGCTGATAGTGGCATAAAAGAATTGAATGTGGATGGCTTGACCGTTATCATCAAGCATACGCCCAAAGAGGTCATCAGCGCCCGTTTTTTCATTGCCGGTGGTACTGCAAATTATCCGCTGGATAAGCAAGGCATTGAATCCGCAGCATTAAATACTGCTCTTAATGGGGGTACCACATCTATGAATAAGACCCAATTTAAAACTGCCGCTGAAAAGATCGGGACGAGATTTGATTATTCTGCTTCACTCGATTATAGTCAGATGAGCATGACTTGCATTAAGTCATTCTGGGATAAATCATGGGCATTGTTCGCTGATGCGATAATCAATCCGGCTTTTGATCCAAATGAATTTGGCCTTATACTAGACCAAATGGTAAGCAATGCCAAGCAATCCGAGGAAAATCCCGATGCCGCATTGGCCCGTCTCGCAAATGGGTTTGCTTTTAAAGGAAAAAATTACGAAAAGGACCCCGATGGTACCTCAGAATCACTTTCAGGCCTGACAGTTGATCTTACGAAGTCATATTATAAAAATACCATAGGAAAGACGCGATGCTTTTTGGTTATTGTTGGAAATCTTACCGAGGAAGAGATCACTGCAAAAGTTAGGGCTTCACTTTCCAAATTACCTGGCGGAACAAGTGCTAAGCTTGAACAGCGGTATCTTATCACCAAGGGCTCAGAAAATATTGTAGAAAGAGATATTGCTACAAATTACCTCTGCGGCATTATGTCCTCTGCATCCCTCAACTCACCTGACGGCATCCCAATGATGATGGCAATGTCAACAATGTACGATAGGTTTTTTGTTGAGTTAAGAACCAAGCGGAGCCTTTCGTATGCACCGGCCGCCTTTATTAATACCGATGCCATGATTAGCCCCTATAGCCAGATTTATATCTCCACAGATTCGCCTAAAAAATCTATTCAGGTGATGGTTGAATTGTTGAACGATATTAAGAAGGTGGGTTTCAAGGAGGATGAGTTGATAAACAAGAAAGAGGGTTTTCTTACAAATTATCTGATTCAATTAGAGACATCGGCGCAACAATCAATGGCTATCGGTAAATGGAATGTGCGCGGAAACTGGAAGATGTATGATGAATTTGTTGAACGGGTAAACAAAACAACATTAAAAGATTTGAACCGTGTAATGGATCAAAATACCAATGCGATTGTGTGGACTTATCTTGGAAAGAAAACAGATATTAAACCAGAAGATTTCAAGCAAACTGAAGTGTATAAAAATAAGCCTTACTGATTTTAGAACCAAGTAAATAAGTACTTTATAATTTAGCCGGGGGGAATCCATCGGCTTTTTTATTTTTCAGGTAAGAAGCAAATTTTATATTCCTTTTACATTTATGAATTACCTCTTTGCCGAAAATATCTCTAAATCATATGGTGAAAAAGAGTTATTCAGCGACATTACACTTAGCATTAACAAAGGCCAGCGCATCTCACTGGTAGCCCGAAATGGGTTTGGGAAGACTTCTTTATTAAAAATAATTTCCGGAAAGGAGAAGCCGGATACAGGTTCCGCATTTTTAAGGAAGGAGCTAACCATTGGTTTTTTGGAGCAGGACGCTGTGATCAATGAAGGCCTTACCATCATTGAAACAATTTTCGATTCTGATAATCCGGTGGTAAAAGCAGTAAAAGAATATGAGCTCTGTCTTGTAGAAAATACAACTGCAGCAAAGCTGCAGGATGCTATGGGGGAAATGGATGAATTGAATGCCTGGGATTTTGAGTCAAAAGCTAAACAGATTCTTACAAGGTTAAACGTAGGTGAAGTGAACCGCAGGATAAATACATTGAGTGGTGGCCAGCGCAAAAGGGTGGCACTGGCAAGTGTGCTGCTTCATGAGCCTGAATTTTTAATTCTCGACGAGCCAACAAACCATCTTGATCTGGATATGATTCAATGGCTTGAAGAGTACCTTAGAAAAAACCACGATACACTTTTAATTGTAACTCATGATCGTGATTTTTTAGATAATGTGTGTGATGAAATCATATAATTAGATGAGGGACGGCTATTTTTCTACACCGGGAAGTATGAATACTATCTTGAGAAAAAAGCAGAGCGAAAGGAAAATGATGCACTGGCTGTAGACAAAGCAAAAAACCTGCTTCGCAAAGAGCTTGAATGGATGCGGCGACAACCAAAAGCGCGAACTACAAAAGCAAAATCCAGAATTGATTCTTTTTATGATTTGAAAGAAAAGGCTTCAAAGAATTTGCGTGAACAGGAACTGAGGCCGGAAATTAAGATTACACGACTGGGCGGCAAAGTAGTAGAGTTTCACCATGTACATAAATCATTTGGTGAAGTTAAGATACTCACTGACTTCAGCTACAAATTTAAAACAGGCGAACGTCTTGGGATAGCCGGAAGAAATGGCATTGGAAAAACTACTTTTCTTAATCTCATTACCGGGGCGGAAAAACCGGGGAGCGGAAAAATCGTTATAGGAGAAACTGTGCAGTTCGGGTATTACACCCAGAAAGGAATGAAGATAAAAGAAGAACAACACGTTATTGATGTTGTAAGGGAAATAGCAGATTACATTACTCTTGAAAAAGGAAAAACATTATCAGCATCTCAATTGCTCGAGCGTTTTTTGTTCGATCGCGATAAGCATTATGATTATGTTTCTAAACTAAGTGGTGGGGAAAAGCGGCGGTTATACCTTTTGACCATATTGATGAAAAACCCAAACTTTCTTATTCTTGATGAACCCACTAACGATCTTGATATTATTTCTCAAAATGTGTTAGAAGAGTTTCTTGAGGAATACCCTGGTTGCCTTGTGGTGGTTTCTCATGACCGGCATTTCATGAGAAAAATTACAGATCATTTGTTGGTATTCGAAGGTAACGGAACCGTCATTGATTTTCCGGGCACATATTATGATTACCTGTTATGGAAAGATCAAAGAAATAGCTCAGAGAAAATATCTCTGCCG
>JACCZV010000300.1 GCA_013695775.1 Chitinophagales bacterium
GTGTAGATAATGTAGAAGATCCGAGGATTGAACAACCGGACGATATAATTTTACAAGTCACCTCTACTGCCATTTGCGGTTCCGATCTTCACATTTATGATGGATTCGTACCCCAGTTAAGAGATCAGGTTTTAGGTCATGAGTTCATGGGGATTGTAGTAGAGAAAGGCCCGGAGGTTACAAAAGTTAAAAAAGGGGACCGGGTGGTTGTTCCATTTACCATTGCATGCGGACAATGTTTTTTTTGTGCTCAGGGCTTTCATCCTAACTGTGTGAATACAAACCCGAAAATGTATGGGCCGGAAGGTGATCTTCTGAAAGGAAAAGGCGGGGGAATGTTTGGCTATACCGATCTATATGGAGGTTACAACGGTGGTCAGGCAGAATATGTACGGGTTCCAAAAGCCAATGCAGGGCCTAAAATTATTCCTGATGAATTCACTGACGAGCAGGTACTATTCCTTACAGATATATTTCCAACCGGATGGAGTGCTGTTAAATGGGGTAAAGTTAAGGAAGGTGACAGTGTTGTAATTTTTGGTAGCGGACCCGTAGGTTTAATGGCTCAAAAAGCAGCGTTGATACATGGTGCAAAAAGAGTTATTGCTGTCGATCCGCTCCAATATAGATTAGATAAAGCAAAGGCTGTTAATAATGTAGATACTATCGATGCCAATGACCATGATCTGATGGAAAAAATTCGTGAACTCACGAACGGCCGAGGGGCAGATGTTGCCATTGATGCTGTTGGGATGGAAGCGAATCGAAATTTCCTTGAAAAAGCCAAAGCAGTTTTGAATGTAGAGAAAGGTACGGCTAAGGCCATAGAACTATGTACCGAGGCTGTTCGCCGCGCAGGTACCATTGCTATTGTAGGAGTATATGCAAGCCCTTATGATAATTTTCCCATCCATCGCATTTTCGATAAAGGACTGATTATGCAGTTTGGTCAGGCCCAAACACATTTATATATAGATCAGTGTTTTGAATATGTACGAACTGGTAAGGTGGTGCTTGACGACATCATTACACACAGATTGCCACTTACCAAAGCCTCTGAAGCTTATGATATGTTTAAGAAGAAAACGGACGATTGTGTGAAAGTGGTTTTAAAGCCCGGGCTCTCTTAATTTAGTTAAAGCAAAAATTATAATTCTTATTAGAGAGAAAATTAATAATCAATATTTATAAACTTCAATTTATGCGAGAAATAACCGACTTAGAAGACCTTTTCTATCATGAGATACAGGTGTTATGGAGTGCTGAAAAGCTGCTGACAGAAGCAATGCCCCGAATGATTGATAAAGCAAAGCATCCTGCTCTAAAGAAAAATCTTGCGCATCATCTTGCGGAGACGGATCAGCATAAGGTTGCGATGGAATTCATTGTTAAACAATTCGGGATAGATCCGGCGGGTGATTTTAATCCCGGCATGAATGGAATTATTGAGGAGGGAGAAAAAGTAATGAGTAAAGATGCAACGGATGAGGCTCTGGATGCTGCTATAATTGCAGGTGCTCAGAAAGTGGAGCATTATGAAATATCAGGTTATGGCTCTGCAGCCTGCTACGCCGAAATGCTGGGTTACACAGCCATTGCAGCCAAGCTGCGAACAATACTGGAAGAGGAGCAACAGGCGGATACAAAATTGAATTTCATTGCTAAAAGTATTATCAATGCAAGAGCACAAGGAATAACTAATATGTAATTGCTCATTCCGACCACAGGAATCATATGATGTTTTATATCATTCTTAGTACTACTTCGTATTAGTATGACGTCAAACTGATCTTTAAATAAATTCTTTTAAAGTCTGATCTAATTATTCTCCCACAAAGAAATAAAATTTATTTACGGAAGAAATTTTTCCTTTTAGTCACTAACCTCTTGCAGGTCATTATATAATTGTCTTCTATTGCTACTTTTCGAATGTTCTAATCTGATTAGTCTTCTCATCGAAGTCAGTCATGCTTAATTTCGAAAGAAATTATTCCCCATTATTATTTAGTGATAAGAATATATTCATATAGTCTTAATTACCCTGTTATCCAGCTAATTTGAGGTATCCTGATCATCATCAGGAAGTTCAAAGTACACAAATAATCATTGTTATTATTTGTCGGAATCTACCCCTTAAATTGTCGTATTTACACCCCGGTCAGGCCATTTAAAGACTATATGTTTGTAGCATTAATTAAAACTTTACAAATGGCAAACACAGAGCAAAGTCAAACCACAGAACCATTACTCATCACACGTGTATTGAAGGCGACACGGGAACTTGTATGGAGGGCATGGACACAACCTGAGCACTTCAAGAATTGGTGGGGTCCAAAAAATTTCACCACGCCGGTTTGCAATATTGACCTCCGTGAAGGCGGAAAGTATCTTGCCTGCATGCAATCAAAGGAAGGTAAAGACTATTGGAGCACAGGTGTCTTAAACAACCGTAGCCAAGAAAAGTAAATCAAAAAAAAAATTAGAATTATCATTTTATAACCTGTAAAATTTCATAATCACTAAACTCAAACCCCATGCAAAAACTAAATTTTTCAACCAGCATTAATGCATCCAAAGAAAAAGTATGGAAAACTCTATGGGACGATTCCAGCTACAGAAAATGGACAGGTGCTTTTCAAGAAGGTTCGTATGCAGAGACAGATAATTGGAAGGAAGGAAGCAAAGTATTATTTCTTGATGGTAAACGTAACGGCATGGTCAGTCAGGTAGCTGCAAACAGGC
>JACCZV010000333.1 GCA_013695775.1 Chitinophagales bacterium
TGGTGATAACACAGAGAAGGTCATAAATTATATTGAGGATTATAACATCGAAAATCCGTGTGCAAGCGGCACCGAGGGTGGAGGCAATGAAGCCACTTCTGCATATATAAGCGAATTTGAATTTATAGGCTGGCCTACCTATACATTCATTTGCCCTGATAAGCATGTTTACTGGGATGTAAATTATCCCCCCACAGTGAATGGATTCGACTCTTATTTTACATCCTGCGGAGTTGTGCCTACGGCATTACCAAATCAGCCTAAAGAAATTTATGCAAAGCTATACTCTCTTGCTCCTAATCCAGCTTATGAGGAAACCAGGGTTTCATTTGGTATTGACCAGCCTGGTAGTGTTTCCTTCACCATTTATAATGTGCTCGGTGAAGTGGTATTGAAGCACCCTGCTGGAAATTTACCAACTGGCCTGCATCAATACACCCTGCCGATAAATGATCTTTCATCAGGATCGTATTTGTTGGAAATGAATTTTAATGACATAGTGCTTAATCATCTGCAATTAAGTATTGTAGAGTAGACGGTAATAGGGTAAGGTGAAATCATTTCTAAGCGAAGGCTTGGTATCTATTAAGAAGACAACAAACTTAAAACTCCAACCGGTAGCTAAGAACTGGTATCAGTGATGTCTGATAATAGGTTACAATCCCTTCGTTAGGTTCAAAATATTGACCGAATACATTTTGCCGGTTTGTAGCATTCTGTATGTCGAGTAAGAAAGTGCTGGTCACTTTTTGCAGTTCAGCTTCAGGCTCATGCCCGCATCTATTCTGAAGTACGCGGGATTCTGCTGTGAAAAGGTCTGGCTCTCATCAAAAATTGTCGTTCCCTCTGCAATCGAAGCATCGAGGTCAATGGGTGTTGTACGCAACCCTTTAATTATTTTTATTATCATCGATTGAACTGATGGCTCTCAAAGGTAAGAAGCTAAAAAAAGCGTTCCAAAGCTGCCGGACGACATCAACTTTGGAACGCTTCTAATATTAAAACTTAGATGAAACTATTGCACTACTATCTTAATGCTTTCATTTTTGTCTGTGCGTAGAACATATATTCCCGCCGGAAATGAAGTTACATCTAATTGATTTATCTCTAATCCTGAAAAAACCTGCTGCCCCTGGGAGTTATATACTTGGATATTGGAGCTTTTGTTTAGATAGACTATATCTTCTGCCGGAACGGGTTTAACACTTAATTCAAGCTTACTGATCTCTGAAGTTTCTAAATTGCTTCCACTAAAACGTTCTGATGATCCGGAGAACATCTTAGAGGCAAAGAACAATTGTCCACCCTGAACCAAATCCATGCTCCCATTAATAAGGCCAGTGGTGATAGTGTGGGCCTGAACATCCATTATCAGGAGTGTTTCACCCGGCTTTGTTGCAAATAAGTGAGTTACGTCAAGCACGCCTGAGGATTCCCAATTTCCAGTGTCAGAAGGAAGGTCATCTTGTTGCATAAACGGAACTGCATTGCGATCCATTTCAAGTATGCGTTCAACATTGCTATTTGTATGATTAAGCTGCCAAACAGAAGACTCAATGCCACTGGTAAGACCGAATTCTGTGAGTGACGGGTCTTCATTTATATAGATGTAGTCATTATGTGACCAGTCAACATTATCGGGGTTTCTAATTCCGTAATCAGGATGAGGAAACATTCCGCCACCAGAATCATTTCCATCATATAAGATGGTAATGGTAGCCATAATGTTATTGATTTTATGCAACGATTTATTAAGCTGAGATTTCAAATCACTATCATCAAAGTCAATTTTATACGTTGTACCCCAGCTCTCAACCCCGCCAAATAATGAAGTTATTCCTGTTGAAGCCAAAACCACCTGAGTATAATCGTGCGGATTGGTCGCTACATCTTCAGGTCTTGAGAATTGAAAATGTCCTGCGGCATAGTACATCGTGTCCTGGGTGGCCTGCGTTGCAAAACCCATGGCATCATATCTTGCAGTACCTGCCAGCTCTGGTTTGTAATGATCAATCTTTACAAATTTGCCGGTTCGAACAGCACCTGTTCCATTAAATGTTACAGGAGAAGTTTCACCAGGCGCATCTGAAACCCAAACATAAAGATGGCCATTGGCTAATCCATTGTTCATAAGGAATGGCTGCATGGGATTATACCCTAAAGCAGTAGTTCCCTTTTCCCCAATATAAAGAAGAAGAGGTGCGCCGCCACGGTCGTCACCAATAACGAGGGCGACTTTATTTGTTGAATAATTTTCAATCGAGGTGACATTCTCCCATGCTGCACGGCCCGCCATAGGAACCACGTGAATATCTTTTGCATTCACATCGAGAGCGCAAAGCTGACCCTCAGAACTTGTTTCTTCTCCAGTGAAATATATTCGGTTTACGAAACCATTATAACCAGCTTCTACAAGATAGCTTGAGCAAAAGCGCGTAAATCCGTTTATAGTACCTGGTGCCAAACCCTCGTTGATCTGATTGGCAGAGGTTACAACTTTGCCGGCGCGATCAAAAACCTTATCATATGCAAGACCAGCACTTTTTACATTGCGTTTTGATGGGTCAATATCAAAATAGGAGATCCGTGCTCCTGTTAAAGCAGTTCCGTTACTTAAATAATAAGGATAGCCTTGTTCCTCAGGTATCTCATGGTTTACCAATGCCTGCACCGTTTTAGGTCCCTTTTTATATGCACCAATCCCATCCATAATTCCCGGCACACGATAGTTTAGTTGCTTCAGGTTTACATCATCTCCATCATTATTGGTTTCACCAACGGTTACAAGCGGATCAACATTCCATCCGTTTTTAAAGGTTTTACCTATACCCTTCATCATAGGGTATTCATGGGTTTTAAATTGTGCTTGTACGCCAAATGAGATCAGGCATAAAGCTGACAATAGCGTTAGTGTGTTCTTCATAGTTTTTTGTTTTGGTTGAGAGCAAACCTATAGCACCTTTGTTATCGCCTTGTTACTAAAATGTGATAGAAAGAAGTTATGATGGTTAATATTGAGTTATCGCTAAAAAAGCAGATAATAAAAACTAAAACTTAATATGTAGGAAACGATTTGTTAACTTATCAGGAAATCGGAGACGCAATCTTGTGTGCTAACACCATCTCGTGCAATTAGCAACTCAGTGTAGTAAGTACTAATTTGCTTTAATGGTTTTGATTGTACTAATTAAGCTGATTGTTACTAATATCTGAAAATATTGAGTTTGAAAATGGTCCGCACTTTTCAAATTTCCATCTCTGCATTGATAAACTCTTTTGCACCGGTTCCGCCAGTCAACTCTAACCATATGTACCCCTTGTCCTTATTTATAATCAAGGAGAAGGCAAAGAAATCGCAACATTGCATTTCAGTTCTGATGAAAGAGGTTAGTTCATCCATCATTGAATCACTGTCAGAAAATTTAAAAGCATAGCCATTTTCCAATTCTCTCCTTTCGAGGGTTTGCTTTTTCAATTTCTCAATTACTGTCGCCTTACGTTGTTGCAATTCAGGCGTTGTAAGTTTACAACTTAGGTCCGCTTCCCTATTATCGTCCGATTTCAATAATGCTATATTAGTTTCCATGTTTTTATCTGTTTTTGTTTGACACCCTATCAAGATGGTCATTGCCAAAATTAAAATAGAGGTTCTTAATTCAGTTGCGAAAGGCTCAGGCTTCATTGTTAAATAAGTTAGATGAATTGTTTGTTTATGTAAATTACTATAAGTCTAACACGCAGCTAAAGGGTAGAATCAATGGTTTGGCATTTACAAGAGTTCTCTTTGATATTTTTGCATCAGTCCTTTTCATGTTCTTTGATAAACCCAAGGACTGCCTCTTTGATTTGATCTCTGACAAGTCTTGTCTTTTGTAATTTTTCCTCGTGTGTCCCCGTAAATTGAGAGGGATCATCAAAGGACCAATTGATCTTCTTTCTCAGCATAGGAAAAATTGGACATTGCTCGGCTGCCTTTTGATCGCAAACTGTAACGACATATTGAAATAGTTTCCCCTCCTGAAAAAATTTAAAGACATCATTCGTCGGATTCTGCGAGATGTCAATACTCTCTTCTTTCATTACCTCAATTGCAAGAGGACTTAACGCTCCCGGCTGAAGTCCTGCGCTTTCAACATGAAATTTATCACCGGCAAACTTTTTCAAATATGCTTCTGCCATCTGACTTCGTGCTGAGTTGTGAACGCACAGAAACAAAACTTTTCCTACCATTGTCGATTTTTATTTAGGTTACAAATCTTATTTACAGCAGGTATCTTTATCACAACACTCCTCTTTGGCCTTCTCTGCGTATACTGTGATGCTGAAAACTCCTACACCGCTCTCCCTGAAGACTCTGATTTCATCAGCATTCAGGTAGTTTATAAGAATTTCATCAGGAACGGTGACCACTTTTTCTTTTTGCACTACAATGTTTTTAAAACCTAATTCCTTAATGATGCTGAGGTATTCTTCCTTTTGAATTGCACCTGAAACACACCCCGCATACATCTCTGCTGTTTTCATAATTTTTTCAGGAAGAGTTCCTATCAGCACAACATCAGAGATGGAGAAATGACCGCCTGCTTTCAAAACTCTATTTATTTCTTCAAATGCTTTTCTCTTGTCAGGAACCAGATTGAGAACACAGTTGCTTACAATCACATCAGCAACATTTGAAGTTACAGGCATTGATTCAATTTCCCCAAGGCGAAATTCAACATTGTGGAAACCTAACTTCTCTGCATTGATTCTTGCACGGTCAATCATGGCCTCTGTCATATCAATGCCAATGACCTTCCCTGTTTCTCCTGTCTCTGCTCTTGCAATGAAACAATCATTTCCTGCCCCAGAGCCAAGGTCAATTACGACATCTCCCCTTTTAATTTTAGCAAACTGTGTTGGTAAGCCACACCCCAAGCCTAAATCTGCTTCGGGGTTATACCCATTAATTTCCTTGTAATCATCAGCCATGATGTCGTATACATCACCACAGCCGCAAGTTGCTCCGCAACATGAAGAAGAGTTTTCTTCCTTGCTTTGTAAGGCTATCTCGCTGTACTTTTCCCTTACCATTTTCTTAATGTCTTCTGCCGTTTCCATTTTGTTTGAGCTTTAAGATTATATTAATTGATGTATTGTAATATTACGATGAATTAAATTAAATTTTTTTAACAACAGCTTTTCTCAGCAACCAACGTATTAAGGAACCCTCCCAGGTAATGCTTTGCCCTATTCCATTCTTGCTCATCAATACAGTAGCAAATTTTTACCCCTTCAATTTCTCCTTTAATAAGTCCGGCTTTTTTTAATTCTTTCAGATGTTGCGAGACTGTAGATTGGGACAAGGGAAGTTCGTCTACGATGTCGCCACAGATACAGGATTGTTTTTCTAAAAGCATCTGAATGATAGCTACTCGGGCAGGATGAGCCAATGCTTTTGCATAGAGTGCAATTTTGTTACCCTTTACTGTAAATTCTTCCACTTTCGCTAAACCCATTGTACTGATTTAATCGCAATATTACGATATTTATTTAATAACCAACTTATTTTGGAATATTTTTTTTCCCTGCGGGTTATGTCAATCAAAACCAAAGACTGAACATAGAGACAATGTGATTCGGCCATATACAATTAACACCTATGATCTGAATTTCTTAGATGCTTTATCTCGCCTGATCCTTAACTTAAATTTCATTTGTTATTCTCAATTGGTAATTAGTTTTGCCTTTGAAATTCTCAACCATGAAATATGTTCTGTTTCTGACCTCCTTTATCGCCATCATAAAATTTTTACCGGCTCAGGACACTACTCTTCTTATTGCTGGTCCCATGCTGGGATATATCGAGCATACTGAAGCTCTGATATGGCTGCAGGTAACTCCCAGGGTTAAAGAAATTGAAATTCGTTATTGGAAAAACACTGACCCCTCTGATAAGAAAA
>JACCZV010000338.1 GCA_013695775.1 Chitinophagales bacterium
TGTTAGCAATCCACAATGAACGCATTGCAATTGAAGCGTCACCTGCACCACGAAATATGCCGTTTATCACAAAAAGATAGGTGATCACGATGCTTGACGCAAATACAATTCGTGTGTAGGCAGTTCCTTTCGCTGCAACTTCCGCTTCAGCACCCATAAGTAACAAAATCTCTTTTGCAAATACAGCTCCTGCAATACTGATAACACATGTTACCACCAGGGTTATCATAATTACCTGCATTGCAGATTTAGAAGCTTCTTCAGGATTTTTTTCTCCAATTCTTCTTGATACAATCGCGGTAGCTGCCATGCTTAATCCGATGGCTATTGAATAAACAATAGTAATAACCGATTCTGTTAATCCGACTGTTGCGGTAGCGTAGTTCCCTAAACGGCTTACAAAGAAAATATCAACCACTGCAAACACAGATTCCATGCTCATTTCAAGAATCATAGGTACAGCGAGCATAAAAATAGCTCTGCGCAGGCTGCCGGATGTGTAATTCTGTTCGCCCCCCTTAACTGCTTTACTAAACAAAGAGATAAATGAATCTTTTGAAATTGTTTCTTTACTCATTCTAAATATGAAACCGGTTTAGGCCGCGAAAATAAAGAGATTGAATTTTTCCTGCATGAATGCGTAGCATTAGCCAATGAGGGCTGGCATTCATACTCAAATTGATGTTTGCTGAAATTTCGTCCGTGAAATACTCAATGGAGTACAGCTTAAATACAGAAAAAATTTCGGTGTTGCAAGGTTGTTATCTCCAGATTTTCGGAATGTATTAACAATTAATATTGCCCTCCTGCGTCAAATTTTTAAATTAACTTTGTCCTCCTTTTTCATTACTTATATGGTCTTGCAGTGTAAGGTGGATTCATTGAATTATTACCCTTAACCTTCAGGATCATCGCTAAAAGAAAGCAGCATGTTTGGCTTCATTACTAAATTACTCGGAGGAAACAAGTCGGAAAAAGATGTCCGGACAATCGAACCTATAGTTGAACAGATATTGGAGGAGTATGAAAAATTAAGCACCCTATCGAATGATGAACTTCGCGCAAAAACAATTGATTTCAAAGAACGTATACAGGCGCATATAACCGAAATCGATACAGAGATCACTGATTTAAAGACGGAGGCAGAAAGCGATGATGTCTCATTCGATGAAAAAGAGGAGCTCTACAAAAAAATCGACGGGCTTGAGAAAGACCGTGATGATAAGCTTGAAGAAATACTGAATGAGCTGCTGCCTGAAGCGTTTGCCGTTATGAAGGAAACGGCGCGTCGTTTCACAGAGAATGAGACTCTTACGGTGACTGCAACAGATCTGGATCGCGATCTGGCGGCAAAAAAAGACTTCATCACCATTGATAATGATAAAGCAATATATAATAATACCTGGCTCGTTCGCGGTCTGCCTGTTACATGGAGAATGGTTCACTACGATGTGCAGCTTATAGGTGGTATCGTGTTGCACCAGGGCAAAATAGCCGAGATGGCAACCGGCGAAGGGAAAACCCTTGTCTCTACTTTGCCTGTTTATCTCAATGCCCTCACCGGACTAGGTGTTCACCTCGTAACCGTGAATGATTATCTCTCGCGCCGCGACTGTGAATGGAACGGACCCCTGTTCGAATTCTTAGGAATTACCTTAGACTGCATAGACAATTATCCACCGCATTCTCCTGAACGCCGCAAGGCATACAACTGCGATGTCACCTACGGCACCAACAATGAGTTCGGCTTTGATTATTTGCGCGATAACATGTCTCGCTCAAAAGAAGAGTTGGTTCAAAGAAAACTTCATTATGCAATGGTGGATGAGGTCGATTCTGTTTTAGTTGATGATGCTCGTACACCACTCATTATCTCAGGACCGATTCCCAGGGGAGAAGACCAGCAATTTCAGCAGATGAAGCCTCGGATATTAAAGCTCGTGGAAATGCAGAAGAGGGCTGTGAACCAATTTCTAAATGATGCCAAGAAATTAATTGAGGATAAAAAAACGGGACCTACCGAAGGCGGGCTGGCCTTACTTAGAGCGCACCGTGGATTGCCCAAATATGGGAACCTCATCAAGTATATGAGTGAAGAGGGCAATAAGGCCGTCATGCTAAAATCTGAATCGCACCATCTGGCCGACAATCAGAAAGAGATGCCCAAAGCTGATGCAGAGCTTTATTTCACTATTGATGAAAAGAATAATCAGGTTGACTTAACAGAGCGTGGCATTGAGTTGCTCACTGAAGCAGGTGAGGACAAAAGCTTTTTCGTGATCCCTGATGTAGGTGCTATGATTGCTGATATTGAAAAGTCGGAAGTAGCGCCAGAAGAGAAATTATTGAAGAAAGACCAGCTCATGCAGGATTTCTCAATAAAAGCCGAACGCATACATACTGTTCAGCAGCTTCTGAAAGCATATACAGTCTTTGAAAAAGATGTGGAATATGTGGTTATGGATGGAAAAGTAAAAATCGTTGATGAGCAAACCGGCCGTATCCTTGAGGGAAGGCGTTATTCGGATGGCTTGCACCAGGCGATAGAGGCAAAAGAAAATGTAAAAGTTGAGGCAGCAACACAAACATTTGCTACCGTCACATTGCAAAATTATTTCCGCATGTATCACAAGCTATGCGGAATGACAGGAACTGCTGAGACCGAAGCGGGTGAATTTTGGTCAATTTATAAGCTCGATGTTGTTGTTGTCCCAACGAATGTAGCGTTAATCAGAAAAGATGAGCAGGACTTAGTTTATAGAACCAAGCGTGAGAAATACAATGCGGCAATAGATGAGATCTTAAAGCTGCGTGAAGCAAACAGGCCAGTGCTTGTGGGTACCACCTCAGTAGAAGTTTCCGAGCTGTTGAGCCGCATGCTTAAGTTTAAAAGCATTAAACACAATGTTTTAAACGCTAAGCAACATCAGCGGGAAGCTGAGATTGTTGCGGAAGCTGGTCTTCCCGGTGCTATCACCATCGCCACCAACATGGCCGGTCGTGGTACGGACATAAAGCTCGGGCCTGGAGTAAAGGAATCTGGCGGACTTGCCATCATGGGAACAGAACGGCACGAGGCACGGCGTGTAGACCGCCAGCTCAGGGGCCGCGCCGGACGTCAGGGTGATCCGGGTTCTTCTCAGTTTTTTGTTTCGCTTGAAGATGACCTGATGCGCCTATTTGGAAGCGATAGGATTGCAGGATTTATGGATCGCTTTGGATATAAGGAGGGTGAAGTGATTCAGCATTCGATGATCACCAAGTCTATTGAACGGGCTCAAAAGAAGGTTGAGGAAAATAACTTCGGAATAAGAAAACGGCTGCTCGAGTATGATGATGTGATGAATGCACAACGTGAGGTGATATATAAGAAACGCCGGCATGCCCTGTTTGGTGAACGTCTCTCTTACGACCTCAATAACATGGTTTTCGATCTTTGTGATGAATTGGTAAATCAGCATCAGGAAGCGAGCGATTACGACACTTTTAAATTGGATGTGATCCGTTATTTGTCAACAGACACTAAGATTTCTCCAGAAGATTTTAAAGAAGAGAAAGCAGCGAAGCTTGCTCAGCAGCTCTACGAGGAAACTACAGAAGTATATAAAAGAAAAGTACACCATCTTGCCCAAACGGTTAACCCGGTAGTGGTAGATGTTTTCAAGAATCGCGGAGAAACAATTGAGAACATCGTGATACCGTTCACTGATGGCAACAGGGGCCTTCAGGTTATTGCAAATCTGAAAAAGGCTCATGAAACAGAAAGCCGCGAGGTGGTGAAGGCATTTGAACGTTCGGCTACACTTGCCTTCATTGATGATGCCTGGAAAGAAAATCTTCGACAGCTCGATGAGCTGAAACAATCCGTGCAGAATGCGGTGTATGAACAAAAGGATCCGTTGCTAATTTATAAATTTGAGGCCTTTGAACTTTTTAAGAAGATGATGGGGGAAATTAACCGTGAGGTGATCTCATTTCTCTTCAAAGCGGGACTTCCGAGTCAACAAGGGCCACAGCAGGTGAACCCGGCCCGGGCAACAGAGCGAACAGATTATAGTCGGATGAGAGAAGGCAGAGGAGCCAACGTAGCAAATCCCGTTGCAAGTATGAATGGTAACAGCAGATCGAATGGAAATGGGATGGAGGAGGAGGAGCCAAAAAAATTAGAACCGATTCGAGTAGGTACCAAAATTGGTAGAAACGATCCGTGTCCTTGTGGCAGCGGAAAAAAATATAAGAATTGTCATGGAAAAGAAGCGTGAAGAGAATGATATTGCCGCAAAAATAGATCACACCCTTTTAAAGCCTGAAACTACCTCCCAGCAAATAACTCAATTGTGCGAACAGGCAATTGAATATCAATTTGTGGCTGTATGTATACCTCCTTATTTTGTTCGAAACGCCTTCGCATTGCTTGAAGATGAGAAGGTAAAAATTGCCTCCGTTATTGGTTTTCCTCTCGGATATTCAAGTTCATTTATTAAAGTAGAAGAGGCAAAGCGTGCAATGGAGGACGGTGCTCATGAATTAGATGTGGTAATGAACCTTTGTGCTTTTTTTTCTGGAAATGAGAAAGAAGTTTTGAAAGAAATTCAAAGCATCACCCAACTAGCCCATCTTCGAAACAAGATTGTAAAGCTTATCATTGAGACCAGCTTATTTTCTGAGAGTGATTTGAAGCGCGCCTGCAGCCTTGCAGTAAAGGCAGAGGTGGATTTTGTAAAAAATGGAAGCGGATTCATCGGCCGGGGCGCCACCGTGGAAGCTATAGCCCAGTTGCGGGATCTTCTTCCCAAAAAAATAAAGATTAAGGCTTCAGGTGGCATCAAAACAAAAAATGAGGTGCTTGATCTCATTGTCGCCGGGGCTGATCGCATCGGTACATCTGCCGCAATACAGATCATTGAAAAAGTAGAAGCCTGAATTGAACTCTATATCTGAGCCTGATTTTCTTTTAAGTGATTTTTCTGGCTCAAAAACAATGAATAAAATACTACTTCTCCTCGTAATCTTTCCTTTGACGCTGGTAGCTCAGCCAGGAAAAATAACGGTGGTACAGGATTCCGGTATTCAAAAAGTTTTAAGATTATATAGAATTTTCGCAACAGAAAAAAGAGCAGTGAATGGATTTCGGATACAGTTGGGGGCGAACAGCAACCGACAAATTCTGCTTGATATAAAAGCTCAATTTCTACACAAATATCCAGATGTGGGCGCCTATATTTCTTATCAGCAGCCACAATTTAAATTGAGGGTTGGCGACTTTAATAGCCGCGCGGAGGCAAACGAGTTTATGGATGACCTAAGATCAGATTTCCCTACTTTGTTCCTTGTTGCGGACCAGGTTTTGGTGAGGTCGGCTGAATGGTAATGTTAATATTTTTTGTTTTGTACCATGGGCTGCGGATGGCTTTTCTACTCACAATTAATGTAACCAAACTTATCAACTTACTTAATACCATTTGGATATCTGAAAGTTTAATTTGACGCTTTTCTCCTCATCCCCTCCCTTCTCCCAAGGAGAAGGGAGCCCTTGCGAAACAACTTAAAAGTACCAATAGCCTATATCTTTAATTCTTCAACAGATTAATAGGGTAAAGCGATTTATTTTGGATGGCCTTGGTCCAGGTACCATCAAACCAAGAAAAAAACACATTTACAATTCATAAAATTGAGATGATTGAGGCTAACTTAATAAAAACGCTTTCAAAAGAGATCAGGGAAGAGATCATTTGCATTCGCCGGCATATTCATGCACATCCGGAACTCTCATACCAGGAGGTGGAAACTGCAAACTTCATTTCTGCAAAGCTCACCGAATGGAACATCTCCCATGAAAAGGGAATCGGTGGCCATGGAATTGCAGCCATTATAAAAGGAAAAAATCCAACTAAGAAGGTGATTGCCCTTCGTGCAGATATGGATGCTCTTCCAATAACAGAAAAAAATGATATCTCATTCAAATCACAAAACACAGGAGTTATGCATGCCTGCGGCCATGACGTTCATTCTTCGTCCTTACTGGGCACTGCCAAAATCCTGAATTCGCTCAAATCTGGGTTTGAAGGAACTGTGAAATTGATCTTTCAACCAGCAGAAGAAAAACTGCCTGGTGGGGCTTCGCTAATGATTAAAGCTGGAATACTTGAAAATCCAAAGCCGGATGTCATTATTGCACAACATGTGTTTACTCAATTGCCCGTTGGGAAAGCAGGTTTTTTTGCCGGGAAATACATGGCCTCTTCCGATGAATTGTACATAATTATAAACGGCCAAGGCGGCCATGCTGCTGTACCTGCAGGTGTCATCAATCCCTTATTCTTAGCTGCCCGATTGCTTGTTATGTTAGAGGAACTATCGCACGATCTTTCTTTAGCAGCGGTTCCCACCATTCTCACGTTTGGTAAAATTACAGGAGCTGGAGCTACCAATATAATTCCGGATGAGGTTAGAATAGAAGGCACCTTCAGAACCATGGATGAAGGATGGCGGCAGCAAGTGCATGAGCGGTTGAAAACATTAGTTGCAGAGTTTTCTGATTCCTGCGAAGGAACCGTAGATCTGGATATTATTATCGGGTATCCTTGCCTGACCAATGATGAAACAATAACCAGGCAGGCCATCAATTACACAGGTCAATACTTAGGACGTGAAAATGTATTACAATTAAGCACATGGATGGCTTCTGAAGATTTTGCTTTTTATTCCATGGAAATACCTGCTTGTTTTTACCGCATAGGAACCGGAAATCCATCGCACAATATTATTTCACCGGTACATACGGCTACCTTCAATATTGATGAAGATGCCCTGGAAATTTCAACAGGTTTAATGGCCTGGATAGCAATTAATCTGTTAAGGGAAGATTGAAGACATGTGAATTTATCAAATTAAAACTTAGGTGCAGATAATATTTTGTAATATTGTTCCCCAATTAAGGCTAACCAATTGATAGTCTTTAACATTTGGGGTCGAAAAAGCTTCTTACATTTTTCGGGATCACTCTAAATAAAGCTTTGTTATCTTTGCGCCTTTTCTAAAAATCCCTACGTGATCATTCTCACTCTAAACTAAATAACTCTTAAAAAATGGCAGAAGTAAAGTACATCATTCCCCATGGACATACCATCACAAAAGAAAACAGGCAGGAATTAAAGCGTCACAAATCATGCATACTCTGGTATACTGGCCTCTCCGGCTCAGGAAAATCGACCCTTGCAAATAAAGTAGAAGAAAAACTCTTCGACATGGGCCTTCATACCTATATTCTTGATGGCGACAATGTTCGCATGGGATTAAATAAGGGGTTGGGATTTTCAGAGGAAGATCGCAAAGAAAATATCCGTCGCATAGGGGAAGTATCTAAATTATTTGTAGACGCCGGGGTTATCGTCTCTACTGCATTTATCTCTCCTTTTCGTTCAGATCGCGATATGGTTCGTTCGATTGTAACATCAGGTGAATTTGTTGAAATATTTATTGATGCATCTCTTGAAGTTTGTGAAACCCGCGACCCCAAAGGGCTCTATAAGAAAGCCCGTGCCGGTGAGATCAAACAATTTACAGGCATCGACTCTCCTTACGAAGCTCCTGAGCATGCCGAGCTTACCGTAAAAACAGGGGAGAAATCTCTTCAAGAATGTGCTGAGGATGTGGTTGACTGGCTAATCGCTAACAACTATATTCCTGCTGAAGATTAATTAACTATTCCTTTCAAATAACAAATAAAAAATTGAATCAATGAATCAACCCCATGGCGGTGTGCTCGTAAATCGTATTGCATCAGGCACCCGTAAATCTGAACTTGAAAATAAAGCCCGGTCTCTTTACCAGCTAACAATAGAAGACCGTTATACCGCCGATATTGAGATGATTGCCATTGGAGCTTTCAGCCCCTTGACGGGTTTCATGGGGAAAGCAGACTCCGAATCCGCCATAGAAAAAATGGAATTGACAAACGGCCTTCCATGGGGCATCCCCATACTGCTACCTGTTGCCGAGAATAAATATCAGGAATTAAAGCAAGGTGAAGAGATTGCCCTGCTTGATATGAAAGGCCGCGTGGTTGCAGTTATGACCGTAGAGGAAAAGTTTGAGCTTGACCTGCCAAATATGTTTCAAAAATGCTTTAAAACGACGGAAGATAAACATCCGGGTGTAAAAGCAATTATGAATGGTGGCAACAAGTTCATTTCCGGCCCACTTGAAATGGTAAACCGCCCGCTTAGGAATGAGACAATAGATGAAAAATATTACCTTGATCCATCCGAAACCCGCGCAGAATTTGAGAAGCGTAACTGGAAGACCATTGTAGCATTTCAGACACGCAACCCAATTCACCGTGCTCATGAGTATCTGATCAAATGTGCCCAGGAAACTGTGGACGGTGCTCTGATTCACCCGATTGTAGGTGAAACGAAATCAGATGATATTCCTGCGCCCGTGCGTATGAAGTGCTATGAAGCGCTGATCACAAATTATTTCAACCCGGATAACACTAAACTGAGTGTTTTACCAACCGCAATGCGCTATGCCGGCCCGCGTGAAGCAATAAATCACACAATCATCAGAAAAAACTATGGCTGCACACATATGATCATCGGCCGTGATCATGCAGGCGTAGGGACATATTATGGAACCTATGAAGCACAGGAATTAATGGAGACCATGGGGCCTAAAATTGGTATGCTCATTTTAAAATTTGAAAATACTTCATGGTGTGTGAATACCGAAAGCATGTCTTCCAGCAAGACAGCGCCAAAAGATTCAGAGATGATCTCGTTAAGTGGAACGAAAGTGAGGGAAATGCTTCGCGATGGACAACGTCCACCGAAAGAATTTTCACGCCCGGAAGTTGCGGACATTCTCATTGAGTGGGCTACGGCTAATGCTGCGGTT
>JACCZV010000340.1 GCA_013695775.1 Chitinophagales bacterium
TCATCCCAGGTAGCTTGCAATGCAACTTCTGAAGTAACAGTCCCATTCAGGTTTTTATCGGTCAACGCTGGTTGGCCGAAGTTGTTGAACTCATAGAACAGTTGCGAAATATTAAGGTTGTCAAGCCTGGCGTTGAGATCAAGCAAGCTTCTACTCCCATGGGTAATGTCGAGTTTTCCCTTGGCCGTCACGTTGCCCTGTTCGGCATTCATACCAAAATCATTAAAATAAATATGGTTACCAAGAAACAGAATGTTACCATGAAGTGACGAAGCATTAAATCTCTCATAGGCAAACCTCCCGATGTTGCCCGTTATGGAACCTGTAAATGCATAGAAAAGCGTAGGAATAGGGTAATCTCGCGATTGTTGGCTTTTAGTTATCGAATGAGTTTTTACGCCCACCAGGTCTGTCCACTTCAAATAGCGTGAAGTGAGTTTTATATTCAATCCGATTTTTTGTTGATTCTTCACCGAATCATTCACAGAGGCAATCAGGTAAGGAATGAAGTTATTAATGGTTCCGTCAACATCAAGGTCACTTTCACTGGCCTTGAAACTGAATCGATCAATAGCTATTTGATTGTTGTCGATTTCAAAGGCACCATTCAGTTGATTGTACGATGTTGTTTTTGTGGTGACAGAAACATCTTTTAAGATAAAGCTTCCCCCAGCCTCAATCTTATTCAGGTCAAGGGATCGGGATATGCCATCAACCTTTCCCCGAAAGAAAAATTGTTGAAAGGCGACAGTGCCGCTAAGACCGGTAATATAATCTGAGGGAAACAGTGGCTGGATCTTTTCCAGCGATACAGTCCCATTTAATTTCATATCGAGGTAGGGATGAAGGAAATTTTTTAAGATTAGACTTCCGCTTACCGGGGTGTTGCGGAACGTGGTAGAGAAATCAATCAGCTCAAGAGAAGAGGAAGACAGGCTTCCTGAAACACCATTTGAGTAATGCCCTGTCAAGTTTACACGCCGAAATGATTCCTTCATCTTATCGTGAGAAAACAGCCCATTGTTAATTCCGAAATGAACATCTACTTTAGGATTCACATTTTCAGAGATCCTGCCTGCAATAGATCCGTTAAACTGAATCAATCCTTTACTCTTGAAATGTGAAAAGTACAAGCGGTATTTTTCTGGTAACAGTGCCGCAATTTGTTCAATGCGCAGATTGTCACCTGCGAGTTTAAGATCCACATCATTGCCATTCCTTTGAGACATCAGACTTCCCGATAGGAGAAATCGGTTGCCCTCGATGGTAATTTCTGCATCATCAATCTTATAAAAGTTTTCTAAAAGATTTACCTCTAACCTGCAATTAAGCTCTACATCCCGATTTGGCAGATAGTCAATGCCATGAATCTTCAATTGTTTACAAAAAAGATCAGATTGAATGTTCAATAAAAAGTTATCGGATGAGAAATTGCCAGTGAGAGTGGAAGAAAGTGTATTGAAAGCATAATGCTGATGAACACGCTCATCATCATAAAAAATTTGAAGGTTCATAAGCAATGCTTCTTCAATACTTAGTGTAAATTTTTCCCGGGGAGAGTCTTTGGAAGTTTTAAAAATATTATAGTTGTTAGATCCTTCGGCATTTCTTCTTACCTGCAATAGACCATCTTCCACCACTACTTGTTTGATTCTATAGTTGTTTCTAAGGAGGTCCCATAAATTAAATAGCAGGGAAATTTTTTCACAGACAAGCAAATTCTTCTTCTCTGAAAAAGATTCTTTTATCTCTACGCTATTAAATGTTATGGATGCAAGGGGGAAATTTGAAAGCAGAGAAAAGCTAATTTTTCCATTTATATTAACTTCTGTAGCAAGCTGATTGTTAAGTTCTTGTACTGCTACCACTTTAATCTTTTCTTCGAAGATTAATCCGGTTATCCATCCTGCAATCAATAAAGCCAGTAGGATAATACTGAATATTATCAGACCTCTAATTCCTTTTTTTTGCACAGGAAGCATAACTGCTTTTACACGGAAATATTATATTCAAAGTTAAGTTATGGGCAGGGTAAGCCAGATGTATCTAATTATGTTTTAAACAGTGAGGTTGTTGATAGGGGTGAGGGCCGGCTATTACAATACCCGTCACTGAGTGCCTCCCTACAACGCCGTCATTGGGGACTTGATCCGCAATCTATGGAAGTTAACGCTGAGATGTTTAGATTCCGGCTCAAGGCCCGAATGACGAACCCTTAACGGCTCCCTGTTCAGTGTTGCTGCGATCCTCCAGGTAGACAGGATGTCGTTGATTGACTTGCTGACTTATCGGTCTTCCCCACAACGCCGTCATTCAGTGCCTTCCCATAACGCCGTCATTGCGAGACGCGCCGAGGAGTGAGTGGAGCACGACGAAGCAATCTGTTTCGGATTAGGTTGAGTATAAACGTAGTAGTTATGTTATCGAAGGGAAGCAATGACGCCATTGATTGGACGAATCTGCTCACTGAGCCGCCGTCCCACCATGCATCATTAAGCAGAAGCATTAAGATTTGGTCAGAGTAGCTCAGCTATGAAGGTCAGTTCCTTCATTTAAAAACTTCCTTGCGGCATTCAAGTCTTCAATGGTGTCAACGCTGATTGATTCTAATTCAGTAAGGGCAGTTTGAATGCGATAACCATTGGCAAGCCATCGGAGCTGCTCGAGTGATTCTGCTTTCTCTAATAAATGTACAGGCAATTTCACTATTTGACTTAGAACTTCTGTGCGGTAACCATAAATGCCAATGTGCTTATAATATACGCTGTTTTCAAGCCATAATTCTTCTGATACGCCACGCAAAAAAGGAATGGGAAACCTGCTGAAATACATTGCCTCCTCTTTCTCGTTAATCACAACCTTTACTTTGGAACTGTCAAAGAGTTCCGGGCTTTGAGTGATTCGCTTAATGAGTGTTGCAATTTGAATCTCCTGATTTTTAAAACAACTTGCTATCAACTCAATCTGGTCAGGAGCAATGAAAGGCTCATCTCCTTGAACATTGATGATCACATCAAAATTCTCTTTGTGCCGTTGTATGACCTCCGCACACCTATCCGTGCCCGATTGATGATCTGGTAAGGTCAGTACAGCTTTTCCACCGATAGAGTTAACAGCATTTATTATTCGCTCATCATCCGTTGCAACAACTATATCTTTTATACTGCTACACTTTTTAACCTGCTCATAAACCCTTTGAACCATCGGCTTGCCATTGATGTCAGCCAATGGCTTACCAGGAAATCTCACGGAGGAATAGCGTGCGGGAATGATAGCAAGAATTCTCATTATGGTTTAATTAGATGTATTCGGATTATGGTGCAGGTATTGCAAACTGAAATTTTGGTAATTTTTTCAATGCAGGATGTCAGTTAACAAGAATTTATAATAGGTTCATCTAACTTACTTTCCTTACCACTAAAGTATTTCCACTTACATCTACCACGCGAATGGCTTCACCGCCTTCAATCATTCCTCCCTCCGCCATAGCATCATACCGTTCGGAGGCAATCTCCACCTGCCCTGAGGGGCGAAGCACAGTTATAGCAATGCCCGTCTGGTTCACCAGGGCATTCAATTCAGCGCGGGTATCATGATAACTCAGAGTAGCAGCCTGAGTATCGTTAAGCACAAAGCCACGCATCGCACGGCTCTTAAAGAGATTTTTTCCAAAAAGTATAAATAATAAGAAGGCCGTTCCCAGTGGCAAAACAACCCTGATTAGAGCAATCAGCATCTGCGTTGGATCAGTAAAGGAAAAATCAAAATTGACATTTCTGATAAGCGCAAGTGTTAGGCCTGTAATTAGCAATACAATGCCGGAAATACCTGGCACACCAAAGCCCGGAGTTACAAAAATTTCGATTGCAATCAATATCAGCCCAATAATAAAAAGTAAAATCTCCCAATGCTCCGCCAAGCCATCCAGATATAATGGAGCAAAATAAAGCATCGCTGCGGTTGCAGCAGCGATAATTGGAAAGCCGATGCCAGGGTGCTGAAATTCAAAATAAAGTCCACCGAGGATAACGAGGAGCAGAATGCCGTTAACAACCGGATTTAATAAGAGGGAAATAAACCGGTCAAGCCAGCTTTCTTCATGTTGAATAATTTCATAGCCATCAACATGCGCCTGCTTCAGCACCTCTTCAGTTGATTCGGCAATGCCATCGCAATAATTATATTTAAGTGCTTCACTGGAGGTAAGCGTAATGATTCTGCCGGAGTCAGCAACATCGTGCAGATAATTGTTTGGAGTTACCATGCCCTCAGCAATCTTTGGATCTCTGTTTTGCTGTTCGGCAGTAGAGCGCATCATGCCGCGCATGTACGATTGATATTTATCAGGCATCACCTCTCCATTTTGGTTTACTACGGATGCGGCACCAATAGTAGAACCCTTGCTCATATAAATGCTATCGCATGAGATGGCGATTAGTGCGCCCGCTGAGGCTGCATTTTGGGTGATCCATACAATAACTGTCGGTTTTGCGTTAAGCAAACGTGCACGGATGGAATCGGCCATGTCTAAAGCACCACCATAAGTGTTTAGCTTAATCAAAACATATTCACAATTTAATCGCTGTGCTTCATCCATCGCGTTTTTTACCAGCCGCCAGGCAGCAGGAAATATCTCCTGGTTTAGCTCGAACACATACACATTCTTGACTGTATCGGCTGCTCTTACATCGCTTGTGGGTGTGCTGTGCATTGCGCCATACAATGTGAGGATTATAGTGAACAACTTAATTTTCATAGTGCTGTAAAATAGTTAGAAGGCAACTAATTTGCCCAACATATTAAGTTGTTGAACAAAGGAAATTTTTGCAAAAAAGCTTTACAGTAAAATTAATTTTTTCTTAAATGATGAAACTGATAGTTGTCTCTGCGCTGATATGTCTTCCTATCTATAACGTTTTCGCACAGGAATCCAATTCTGTACAAGTTCTCGTTGGTACTCATGTTGTTTTGCCAGGCGAAACATTATACAGCTTGTCTAAAAAGTATTCCACCAAAGTGGATGATATCCTGCAAATAAATCCTGAAATAGTTGACTATAATCTGTCAGTGGGCAAGTTGCTGAAGGTGCCGCTTATTTCGAAAAGAGCTGATCAGGCTACCATACCGGAAACGGCCATACTTCACCAGGCCTTAAAACAGGAGACCTTATACTCAATAAGTAAAAGAAATAATACCGATGTGGCATCTATCATGCGGTGGAATAATTTGTTTGAACCAGCAATAAAAGAGGGACAGTGGCTGATAGTGGGCTTTACATCTTCGAAAATAAATATTCCGGATCGGCCACTTTCGAATGCAGCACCTACTGCATCAAAAGATTCCGGAAATTCTAATGCGCGGATATTTAATGGGGATTCTGAAATGCCTCCTGCTGCTTCCTCAACCTCTAAAGAGATACTGGATTCCACAACCGATACTGTGGCTGCAGCATTTTCAGCTATGGGGTTTTTAGAAAGAGGAATTGCAACCTGGGTTAGGTCTGAAAGTGACAATGGAAATTTTTATGCACTTCATGCAAGCGCTGAAATTGGCACAGAGATGATGGTAAAAAATTTAATGAACAGGAAAATCGTTACTGTTAAAGTGATTGGCAAGGTGCCGGCAACATCAGTTAATGAAAACGTGCTTATTAAATTATCAGCCTCAGCCGCAAAGACATTGGGTGTGCTCGATGAAAAATTCTTGGTCGAGCTCGCTTATAATAAATCAGAGTATGATAAGGAAAAATTGGACTCTAGATAAGAGAGTAATTATTCAGACAATTTTTCTAAAATTTAGATCATGCTAATTTGCTTTTATTTTATTTTGTCACTTTTCCTTTAACAGAAAGTAACCAAAAGAATCGCGATTGCTAAC
>JACCZV010000349.1 GCA_013695775.1 Chitinophagales bacterium
AATTGGACCTATTTGCAGTTTCGTATCCTTGTCCCTCTTTCAGTTGTTGAATTGGTGTGAGAGCAGCCTCCCCTTTGGAGAGGTTGGTGGGGCCTTGTAAGCTTTGATCAATTGGGTTCTCCCCCACTTCAGGAGAGTTATAGAGGGGCTTATAAAACCAATCCTGTGCACGCGCCAGTGGTGGCTCACCATTTTCAGTAGGTAAATATTTATCTACTTCCGGAAGCACTACCGGTAAATCATTCTCATCTACTGTGTGTGGAATTCCTTCTTCATCATAATATATTGGTATAGGTTCTCCCCAGTAACGCTGTCTTCCGAAAATGGCATCACGCAGCTTGTAATTTATCTTGCGTGTTCCTATCCCTTGGTTAACTATTTCTTCAATAGCTTTTGTGATTGCTTCTTGTACTGGCAGGTCATCTAAAAAATCTGAGTTGCAAAGAATTCCAGTTTTTTCATCAAAAGAATTTTCTTTAACATCAACTCCTTTAAGAATAGATGTGAATGGTAAGTCAAAGTGGGTTGCAAACCTATGATCACGCTCATCATGACCTGGCACTCCCATTACCGCACCAGTGCCATAGGTTGCTAATACATATTCGCTGATCCAAATCGGGATTTGTTGTTTTGTAAATGGATGAACAGCATAAGAGCCGGTAAACTGGCCTGTTACTTTTTTTATATCCGTCATGCGATCCCGCTCACTGCGGTTCTTCGCATAAGTGACATACTCTTCCACATCATTTTTATATTCACTTGTGGTAAGCTGCGGCACCAATTGATGCTCTGGTGCTAATGTGATGAAAGAAACGCCGAAGATGGTATCTGGGCGAGTGGTGAATACTTCAATATAAAAATTGTTGTCGTTGAGCATTTCTGTTCCCTTTTCCTTCGAAGAAGGGCCGCCGCGCCCCTCTGATGCCACTTCAAACTTAATCAGGCAACCCTCTGATTTTCCAATCCAGTTTCGTTGAGTTTCCTTTATGGATTCACTCCATTGAAGATCATCTAGCCCCTTCAATAACCTTTCTGCATAGGCGGTAATTCGAAGGCTCCACTGTTTCATCAATTTTCTTTCAACCGGATAACCGCCACGTTCACTCACACCATCTTTTACCTCATCGTTAGCCAGCACCGTTCCCAATGCCGGGCACCAGTTAACCCAGCTATCCGCGATATATGCAAGCCGGTAATTTAGTAAGATGTCAGATTGTTCTTTTGTAGAAAAATTTATCCAATCATCAGCGGTGAAGTTTTTTGTTTCGCTGCAGTTAGCATCAATGCCAGCACTTCCATCATTTTCAAATTGACTTACAAGCAAATCGATAGATTCAGCTTTGCCTGTTTTATTATTATACCAGGAATGAAATAACTGGATAAAAATCCACTGCGTCCATTTATAAAACTTTGGGTCACTCGTTCGCACCTCTCTTCTCCAGTCAAAGCTAAAGCCGAGCTTATCCATCTGTGATCGAAAAGTTTTAATGTTTTCCTCGGTGGTGATAGCCGGATGCTGGCCTGTTTGAATCGCATACTGCTCGGCAGGCAACCCAAAAGAATCGTAACCCATTGGATGCAGCACATTAAACCCTTTGATCCTTTTAAATCGTGAAATAATATCTGAGGCAATGTACCCCAGCGGATGGCCCACATGCAGACCCGCGCCGGAAGGGTAAGGAAACATATCAAGCACATAATATTTAGGCTTTGCATCATCTATTTCTGTATGAAAGACCTTTTCCCGTCGCCAGTAAGCCTGCACCTCCGTTTCAATATCCTTGAAGTTGAAATCCATAACATCAGCCAAATAGGGGCCAGGCAAAACTAACATTTCGCATGCTATCTGATTCACCAGGATATCGACAGCTCTCGAACCTAAATGAAGTTTTTGATACTATGTAAGTTGATCAGATTAACAATCGATACCACAAAGGGATTACAGATTTCAAAACCAAGCAAGGTGAAAATCAATTAGCTTAACCTTTCTTAAATGATTCGCTGTTGATAACGATATTATATGTAATATTTGCTGCCGCCATCGTTACGTATTTTCGCGACAATCAAATTCAATAATGGCGCAGGTACGGAATAAAATATATGGACGTTTTAAACTGAATCATTTATATAGCATTTTCAGCATTGGCCTCGTCCTATTCATGCTGGGTTTGCTAATTCTATTATTTATTCATGGCAAGAAACTCGCTAATCAGTTTAAAGAAAATATTGAATTTACAGTAATCATAAAAGACAACGTAAAGGAGAATGCAATTCTTGTCCTTAAAAAAAAGCTGGAAAAGGAACCCTGGGTCAAGAGTGCAGGCTATGTTTCAAAAGAGGAGGCAGCAAGGATATTTACAAAGAACAATCAGGAAGATTTTAAAGACCTTCTCAATTACAACCCCCTGTTCGCCTCTATAAACTTAAAGTTGAATGCGGCTTACACAAGTGCTGACAGCATTAATGCAATCGAGAAAAGAGTTATGTCGAATGCTGAGGCCGGCGAATTTTATTATGAGCATCAATTGGTGCAGGTGCTCAATGATAACCTCCGTAAATTAAGCTGGATCATTATTGGCATCAGCCTGCTATTGCTTGTTATAGCCATTACTCTTATTGACAGCACCATACGGCTGTCAATGTACTCAAGCCGTTTTCTTATACGAAGCATGCAGTTAGTGGGTGCTACCCGCAGCTTCATCACATGGCCATTTACTAAACAGAGTTTACTCAACGGCCTCATTGCTTCTGTTTTAGCCAATTTGGCTTTAATAACTGTTTTGAATTTTGCAATAAGCCAGATTCCCGAATTAATGGCGCTGCAAGATGCAGGGCAGCTAATTCTGCTTTTTATTGGCATTTTTACAATGGGATTACTGCTTTCTTTCCTGAGTACACATTTTGCCGTTCAGAAATACCTTAGCATGAAGCTGGATGAACTCTATTGATCATTTTCTGTTAACTTTGCCGCTTCCGAGTTACATATGACCTATATGGTTCATGTTGACGCATAACAATCTTATGGCAAAGCAAAAATTGGTTACGCTCGAAAAAACACAACAAAAAAAATTAAAGGATTCCCCTCCGCCTCCTGCCTTTTTATATGCCCGTGAAAATTACATAATCCTGGGAGCAGGCCTTGTGCTACTCGCCCTGGGATTTTTACTGATGACTGGTGGCCATCAGCCTCCCACACAATTTGACCCCAATATCGTGTATGGCTTTACCACTATCACGTTATCAACTATTGTAGTTTTACTGGGATTTGCAGTAGTGTTGCTATCAATCTTTTGGAAAAGAAAAATTTTCTAGTTTACCATTAGGAAAAATTTTTCATTGACGCCAGTATAGGCATTTTTCGAAATTTAAGATCCATATTTCCTTATCAAATGTTAGACAAAGTATCTCGTTCCTTTCTATTAACCAGTACCTGCCAAAGCTGAATAAATCAAAGCTCATGGTTAATCTAATGAAGGCAAGTTTGTGACAAGTTTAGCCACTGGTAGAGCAATATGAATCCATAGGAATTTTCAATTCTTCTAATTGGTTACATTTGCCACGCTTTTAAATAAATGGTGGTAAATGCTCCGTGAAAAGTTTAGATTTTACTCAGTCATTAACCTTTTCGGAGACATCTTTTTACTTCTTTTTTCCTTTCTTATTGGCTACTTATTGATATGGGGCCATTTTAAACCGAATTTTAAAGAGTTTTTCTTCAAAGCCTCTTTCGCACTTGTCGTATGCTGGCTTGTCGTATCTTATTTCCTGAAACTATACACCCCACAGCGTTTCGAACAATTTGAAAAATCGTTCTCTAAGCATTTCCAGGCTATCATATTTCATGCTATGGTGGTCTCCACCGTGGTTCTGCTGCTGAAGAATTTTTCAATGTCCCGCATCCTGTTTGTATATGGATATTTCTTGTTTATCTGCCTGGATACTTTATTACGCCTGGGACTTATGTATCGTCTTAAGAGGGAGCGCTTATCAGGAAAAAATGTTTTTAAAGTCATTATTGTGGGAGGCGACAGGATGGGTAAGCGGATGTTTGATACCCTCAATGAATACACTGGGTATGGGTTTAAGCCACTCGGCCTTTTTGATGATAAGGCCCCCAATGATCTTGCTTACCCCCTTAATGGAAATATTGAGGAGGCAAAAAAATTCGCAATAGAGAATAAGGTAGACGAAATATTCTGCGCCTTGCCACTTCGGGAAACGGAAAAGATCAATCAACTCCTGCGATTTTCAGAGGATAATCTTATTCGCTTTAAAGTAGTGCCTGACTTCAGTGCCTTTCACAACCGGAATATAAATGTTGACTTCTACGGTTTCTATCCGGTCATTTCACTACAGCCAGAGCCGCTCAGCAATATTTTTAATCAGATGATAAAACGTAGCTTCGACATCGTATTTTCCAGTGTGATCATTATTTTAATTCTTAGCTGGCTTATTCCGGTTGTGGCCTTACTCATACGCCTCGACTCTAAAGGTCCGGTTTTGTACTTTCAAAACCGTTCGGGCAAAGACTATCAGATCTTTAAAATTTTCAAATTCAGAACAATGAGTGTAACAGAGGCAGATACTGAATATGTGCAGGCGAAAAAAGATGATTCCCGTATTACAAGAGTCGGGAAATATTTAAGAAAGTTTAATATAGATGAGTTGCCGCAATTTCTAAATGTGTGGCTTGGAGATATGAGTGTAATTGGACCCCGCCCTCATCCAATCAAATTAAATGAGATATACAGGCCTATTGTTGAAAAATACATGACCCGCCATCTTGCCAAACCCGGACTTACCGGGCTGGCCCAGGTGCGTGGCTTTAGGGGCGAAACATCCGATCCGGAGCTCATGCATCAGCGTGTTCTTGCAGATGTTTTTTATATTGAGAACTGGAGTTTCCTGCTTGATATAAAAATCATATTGCTCACTTTATGGAATATGGTGAAAGGAGAAAAAAATGCTTATTGATTCTTCCAGATAAAATAAAAAACTCAAAATCAAATCCGTTGTTGTTTTTTGAGTGGGGGGTTCAACTTAACGATGCACGTTAAATGCAGATAAGGCTCAGTCTTAGCATTCATATTTAACTACAGTGGTCAGTATTCATGCCTCAAAAAGTAAAATTTGCTATTGTAGGTTTCGGCCACATCGGAAAGCGGCACGCAAAGATTCTTTATGATCATCCTGATGCGGAGTTAACAGCCATAGCAGACATCAATCCTTTGCAGGAAGATGGTGCTGCTAAAAGATTCAGAGTTTCATTCTTCCCTTCTATAGAAGATTTACTTGCCCAAAAGGATAACCAGGTGATCTCTATATGTACTCCCAATGGCCTTCATACGGCTCATGCTTTGGCAGCTTTGGAGAGTGGCTGCCATGTAGTGGTGGAAAAGCCAATGGGCTTAACCAAAGTGGAGTGTGAGCAGGTAATTATTAAATCGCAGCAAATATCAAAGTATGTTTTTTGCGTCATGCAGAACCGTTACAGTCCCCCTTCACGATGGCTAAAAACCATTATAGAGGAAAGTCGCCTTGGTAAAATTTACATGGTTCAGATAAACTGCTATTGGAACCGTGACGACCGATACTATATTTCGGAAAATAATGCGGCAATAGGATCCTGGAAGGGAAGCAATGCGATGGATGGAGGACCGTTGTTCACGCAGTTCAGCCATTTCATCGACATCATGTATTGGTTATTCGGTGATATCACCGACATAGCTGCACGCTTTAAAAACAACAATCACCTACATTCCACGGAATTAAAAGATGACAGTGGTATAATAAGTTTCCATTTTGTGAATGGTGGCATGGGTTGTTTTAATTATTCAACCTCTGTATGGGACAGCAACCTGGAAAGCAGTATGACTATCATTGGGGAAAAAGGCTCAGTAAAAGTTGGGGGCCAATACATGGAGAAAATAGAGTATTGTCATATTAGTAATTATGAAATGCCCTCACTGCCGGCCTCTAACCCTGCAAATGATTATGGAACATATCAGGGGAGCGCAGCGAATCATCATTTTGTGATTCAGAATGTGATTGATACTTTAAATGGAAAGGCAACAATAGCTACGAATGCAGGGGAGGGGATGAAGGTGGTAGAAATTATCGAACGAATCTATAGACTAAGAAAAAATCAATAGTACCATCTCTCATAATTCCAGCTAGGAGGTTCTTCAGTGCTTTAATCAACTATTCAGGATTATTTTATTAGCCCTGAGACTATCTAACTCGGCTATTAAGCTTCAAATAATTCTGTTGAAGTATCTTTTTAAACCACAATAAAAATATTTCTACAATCTTTGATGAAGATGGTTACCTTTATCTGCTCATTATTATAAAGGAAAACTTCCTGTTCCTTCAATCAATTCATCGTAATAACATATTCTCTGTTTCGCATGAATAAAGAACAACTCTTAAAAAAACTACGCCTTGAAGAAGATCACACCGTTCTTATAGTAAATGCACCAAAAGAGTATGTGTCGCTGCTCGGTTCTTTAAAATATTCCACCAAGCCATTAAAGACTGATGAAGGTAAATATGACTTTGTACAGGTATTTGCTACTTCACAAAACCAGTTGGAGAAGCTAACACAGCAGTGTGCTAAAGCAGGCAAGTATAATTGCATATTTTGGGCAACCTATCCCAAAGGTGGTGGACATATAAAAAGTGATATCCAGCGAGACTCTGTTTGGAATGCTTTTGAAAAAGCAGGCCTCAGACCCGTTTCTCAAATCTCTATAGATGAAACCTGGAACGCCCTCAGGGCCAGGCCGCACGAAATGGTCGGCAAGGAATAATTTGAACGATATATCCGTCACACCCGGTAAATAGCACCATTTAGCCTTAAGATTTTATACTTAGCTTAAATCCAACACCATGGTGATTTTCAATTTCCACCAAGGGATCTGCTGAAAGATATCTTCTTAATTTCGAGATAAACACATCCAAAGACCTGCCTAAGAAATAATCATCACTTCCCCACACCTTCCTTAAGATTTCATCGCGCTTTACCACCTTATGCATGTTGCTGCAGAGAGAATATAATACTTCAGCTTCTTTTTCTGTAAGCCTGCGGATCAGTGGAGGTTGCTTGGATTTCCTCTTTATCCGTTGCGACGCTACAGGCATTTCAATTATTAATTGAAAGTTGGAATAATCAAAGGTGGTATTGCCCATCCTGTAAATTTTCTGTACGGAATGGCTTGCTTTGCTACGTTTCAAAAATACCTCCATACGCAGCAGTAGCTCCTCTATGTTGAATGGTTTTATTATGAAATCATCTCCCCCGGTCTTAAACCCTTTTATCCGATCGTCCTTTGAGGATTTGGATGTAAGAAATAATATTGGTGTAATATCATCTGTTTTACGAATCTCCTCTGCAAGAGCATACCCATCCATTTTTGGAAGCATCACATCCAGAATGCATAGGTCAAACTTTTTCTTTTTAAAGGAGTCCAGCGCCGTCAAACCATCCTCACAAAGGGTCACATTGTACCCTGATAGAACCATGTAGTCCCTAACGACAGAAGCCAGGCTGTTGTCGTCTTCAACAAGCAAAACGTTGGCTTTCTCAGCTATCATGGGCAAATTTATTGACGAAAGATAATGGTTATAGTTGTTCCACGGCCAAGCTCACTCTGAAGTTTCACTTTGCCACCGTGGTCTTTCACTACATGCCTTACATAATATAAGCCGAGGCCAAATCCCTTTACGTCATGCACGTCGCCGGTAGAGACACGATAGAATTGGTCAAAAATGCGCTTTGAATTTTTTTTGCTGATGCCCGTTCCATTATCCCTTACTGTGAATTGAAGCTTCCTGCCCACATTGCCTGTGGTAACATCGATTACCGGGCTACCATTGTTATATTTGATCGAGTTGTCGAGAAGATTAAAAATCATATTTA
Source organism: Chitinophagales bacterium (assembly GCA_013695775.1). Taxonomy (GTDB): domain Bacteria; phylum Bacteroidota; class Bacteroidia; order Chitinophagales; family UBA10324; genus JACCZZ01. Next base: position 7,919 of record JACCZV010000349.1, read on the forward strand.
TTAGATGCATACGGTCGCCACGGATTCTTGGGTTTGCTGCATTCAAATCGGTATTTATGGTGCCACCTTTTTCTTTAACGAGCTCCTTCGCGCTTGCAATTGCATGTTCAAGGCATTCATGAAAGTCAATTTCTTCCATCTGGTACTCCATTTTTTTCTGGTCAGAAAGTGCCACCTGCAATACCCTTTCTACCTGGGATTTTAATCGGAGGGCCTCTGTCTGAATCATATTGGAATAATGCTCTATCGCGCCTACCTGCTGTTGAACCTCCGGCTTGGTTAGCAAACGGGAGGTTACCAATATGGTTGATACTGGAGTTTTAAATTCATGGGTCATGTTGTTTACAAAATCCTTCTGTACATCGGATAATTGCTTCTGTCTCAAAATCGTGACAAGTGCAAAAGAAAAGAATAGCACAACCATTAGCAGTACCAATGATGAGAAAAGCCATATATTCATTGAACCGATCAGATTATTGGTTTTATCAGGAAAGTTTACCGTAAAATAATATAAATCATTTTTCCATTTTGGGAGCTCACGCGGAGGAGGGTTTGGCTCCTGCTGACTGAACGACACATAATTTCCATATACAAGCTTTTGATGATTGCAATCATATACTCCATATTCAAAATCCAGTATCAAGCCATGTTGTATAAAATCCGTTGTCAGCAACGATTCAAGCACTTTGGTATCAATTTCTCCATTTACGCTAACAACGAAATAATTACTCGAAAGCTGCTTCACCAGGCGTGCATTTGGGATCTGTTGCCTGTTAATTTGAAGTAACTGTTCTCCCACCCTTTGAAGTGATGTAGATACGTTCTGATCAAACTGCCTTTCGCGAACATCGAATGCCTTTCGAAACCAAAACACCTGCAACACTACAATCCCTGACATGGATATGATGGCAAGCAGGGTAACCATTTGTATGGTCCGGTTTCTCAAAGAGTTTTGAATTAATGGTTCGACATAAATGATTAGATAATTCTGGAATCCGCCATCTCGTAAGAGGAGAATTTTTCTTTAACAACTTTTTAAGAATAATTCAATATCCGGTAACAAGACTGTCTGCATCGCTATATTACTTTTGACTTTCGATTTATGAAACACTTCTTTTATCATTCACTTGTGACTTATCAGATGCGCGCCATGACCCGCATTTTCTGTAAGGAATGTGCTTCTGTTACATCTTCGATAGACCCGCTTAATGCGAATAATATTTATAAGACTATTGGTAAAATACCTGCCCAGAGTCAAAGATGCTCGTTTGGTTGAGGACCAATTCTAAGAATTGGTCATTTAAACTCCGTCGCCTGACATCGACGGAGTTTTTTTTTGTTAACCTGGCGAAAATAACAAATCTAATTGTTGAATGTTAAAAAATAAAAAGTAGGTCATTAAACCATGAATTCTCATGGGTAGCCTAAGTCACTCCCTCAGAAATTATTTTTGGTGCGTGGAAGGGCAGAAATGTTATTTCATTGCCAAACAAATGCTGTAAATATTATTGCTTCATTGCTTTGATCACGATAGGGAAATGGTAAAAATTCACTTTTATAAAATAAATTCCTGATGGCAGGTCGCCTGAAATAAAAGATATGTAGTCTGTTCCATCAGTTAATTGAAGAGAGCTTTCACGAATCAGCTTACCAGCAAAATCCGTCATTTGAACTATAACATGCTGATTGTTTTTTGATGCGATTAGAACTGAAAGCTCGCTGTTGAAAGGATTTGGAAAGATCGCAATACTGTTGGTCAGAGAGTTTTCCGTGAATACAACCCAGCGGACTGGAGAATATGTAAAGCTTTGATCTAAATCTACCATGCGCAGCCGGTAAAAAACTTTCTCACCACCAAGTTCCTTTACGAAACTATCAATGAAAGAATAATTAATGGGTTCGGAGCTGAAACCCGAAGCATCCAACACTGCTGATCCTTCAAAGCTTAATCCATCCAAACTTCTTTCAATTACAAAGAGATCGCTGTTATATTCTGCTGACGTTTGCCACATTAAAACCGCATTATTATTCACGAGTTCAACTGCGAAATCTGTGAGCTCAATAGGCAGTATAAAAATTCCAAACCCAATTGCAAAATCTGAAAAGCTGTTACAAGTATAACCCGTGCGGGCTGCTATGGCCGTGCCTCCTGCTTCGGACTGAGTGCTATTGGTGTGCACACCACACTGGTCCCATGGCAATGCGCAGTCATCCGTACAGTTTGCTCTTTTTATAACGGAATACATCATAGGGTCAGCCTGTGAATTCGTGTGCCCGCGTTCATAGAGTGTAATATTATAACTGCAGGAGGGGCTGCTAACTTCATTCAAGCTTGCATCGTAAGGCGTGAAAGTCCACCACCCCGCATTCAGGCGGTCTGTGATGGGGGTACCATCCACCATACAGGAATAGGGTTCGTTAGTTGTCGATGCATCCTGGGTGAAGGAAGATAACAGATTATCAATATTGGTATTTTGGCTGAAATCTATATTCGCCAATTCATAATAAGTACCTGTTCCTATCGGGAAAGCATAATTTCCGGCTATTGTTTTTCTTCTCAGGTTTCCATTGATCCATGAGGATGCAGTACTATTTGAAGCCGGGTATGAAATAGCTACTGTTTCATAATTTTGAACAAATACCTCACTCGTCCCTGTTGAAATTATTCCGGCGGTTAGATAAAGATTATGCATCACGTTCACATTCGTAAGCGTAGCTAAATCAATTCCAACCCCATTATTGACCTCCAAATCATAAAAGGTCTCTGCACCTCCACCTGGTACAACAATTGTTTGTGTTGTAGTGCCATTAAATGATACCAAACGCGTGTTTGGGTTATATGACCCTGTTACTCCATGGGTCCAGTTTCCATTAATAATAATGTCATTGAAGGGAGCCACATTTAAAGACGACTGGGTTAGTGTGCCATTAAGTATAATTTCCCCCAAAACAATAAGGTCATTCGTCATTTGATTAGCCCCATTATTCATTGTTAGGGTCGAGCCAGCATCTATGGTAAGATTTCCCCCACACTGTCGGGCAATTTCAGGCGCACCATTTCCCAGGTCTAAAATGGTGTTGTTACTTATTTGAACGTTGTATGGATATCCGGCACCTGTATTTGCGGACCATTCCAGGCCACGGTAAAAAGTGCTGGCAGTATTGTATTGCAGTGTGGCGGAGCCGACTGTATAATATGGAGCATTGACTTTCACACATGCTCCTGCATCAAGTCGAAAAACTTTATTAATTGAAGTGGCAGTGCTAAATGTTAACGAGTCGTTGGTACTTACGATATTGAAGGTGACAGTACCCGTAATTGCAGCCTTGCCATCAAAGGCCACCTCTTCTAAGCTATTGCCAGCGCTGAAAGATCCGATTACGTTAAAAGCACCTTCGACGCAACCTTCTGATATTGTTAATAGAGTATTGTTAGTCATTGATAGAGATGCCAGGGCATTGATAGTTATAGACTGACAGGTGGCATTCGCCGATGAGATTGTGCAAACTCCGCCCGGAATAATCACATCAGTAGTACCAATCGGAACTACTGTCGGCAACCAGTTTGAGGCATTGTTCCAATCTGTGCTGGTAATGCCCTGCCATACAGCATTCCCGAATTCATCTGCACCAATATCGGGGATGGTGGGATTACGCATTTCATTGTCATAATCTACTATTACAGATACAGGTATTCCTCCATTACAAGATGTGGCATCGAGGATGTGAAGGTCAGTTGATGATACAAAAACCATACTCTGTGAAATTGAAGCCAGAATGCCATCTGATGGGTTGTCTTGCCCGGTAGCTAAATACCAGTCACCCAAAGTAATTTTATCACCAGAGGCATATCCCAATATGCCGGCTATACCAGTAACATATATATTATTGTTGGTACCGGTATAGGTGAATGTTCCGGCAAAATAGATGGCGTAATTTTTCGGATTTCCGCCATTTGAGGTTCTCTCATTTGCTAAAATATTATTCTTAGAGGTGAGCACACCCGAATTAGCCAGGTAATAAGCAGCACTTGTACCCGATCCTGTATTTGCTAAACCCATGATCCGTGTTGAATTGTAATAGCTTGTAACGCTTCCCCCGGCCTGATAAATCCCCCTGACTATGGCATTTACTGCACCGGTATCACCAAGACAGATCATATTATTGTATAAATTATAGTTGTTGCTTAGGGCAGTTATGCCCGCAATTAAGGAGGAATTGGATGAAGATTTAATCCAAAAATCTGCGATCAGATTTTTTTCAATGGTGACGGAAGAAGTGGTACTTGCATTCCAATAAATACCTCTTACCTCTACCGGAGAAAACGTTACCGCAGAATTTTTAAGGGCGATAAGCTGATTGCCGCTAATAAAATCTCCACTGACCGACGTGGCATTGTTTAAAATTCCGATGACTGAAGCGAAAGAACCAGCATTTGTATTGGGTCCGGAATGTGTCAGATTCTGAATAATATTGGATGAAATCGTTGTAGGACTCGCGGTACAGTATATTCCTATAATATTAGCTTTAGATTGATCTGAGGTAATATTGTTAGCTGTGGGATTTCCGATTGTATTGGATGATATGATGGTTGGGTTAACTGTACCCTCTTTTTTAATTCCTACAAAGCCCATTGTTTGCTTGATGGTGGACGAAGATGAATACTTCAAGATCGTAATTCCACCGATCGTGTTACCTGTGATGGTATGTGCCTTGGTTCCTCTCGAAACTATGCCTGCCACGCCCGTAGAGTCGGACTCAGTTATTTGTCGGGAGCGAATGATTATGCTTCCTGCACCTGAAACTGTTCCAATGATGTTATTTGTGATTGACGCAAGGCAATTATCTACATAGATTCCAAAAAAGGCCTGGCTCAATAGACCTGAAGAGGATGGAGCCCGAGCAGTGGTAAAATCTATATTAGTTATCGTGTTCCCTGAAATGGTTGACAAGGCTCCATTGCTTCCTCCTTCAAGTATTATTGTCTCAAATTCAACGGCGTAATTGTCGCTTACATTAATGGTTGTAGTACCCATACCTGCAGAGTTGGCGTAGCCAATGATGTTGTTGATTATATTGAAATTTCCGGAATTCACATCACTGGGGGTGCTAATGCGAATGGTACGATAGGACGCCTGCCCTCCGACTGAAAAAGTGCGCGTTGCGGTCTGGTAAAACCTATTATCTGAAATTGTCCAGCCGGAAGCATAGGTTACAATATAAATACCGTTACTGTTTATATTGCTCGAGACCGTGCCATGAAAAAAATCGTGAATAGAATTATTACTGATTATTATATTGTCATTCCCTTTTACATTGGTCGCATAAGATCTAATGCAGCTGTAAGGAAGATTGGCTCCTGAGGGGCCTATATCACAATAAGAGATGGTATTGTTATCATTCCCCGAAGTCCCGCTTGAAGAAGAAAAGGAAACCACCGCACCGTCGCTGATGTTACCAGCTAAGCCGGTAGAGGATCCTTTGAGGATACACCGGGTTACGGTATTATATAACGCATCGTTTATAAATTTTACAGTAGAGGCGATGCTGTTTATACTCTGGCAATCGAGCGTTAAAGAGCTTCCTCCTGAGTTCAATCCATCAACAGTTACATTATCGGCACCGTTGAACTCAAGCAACAGATCGAAAGCTGTAGTGATGGTGACGGCAACACCCGAAGCAGGCTGAATAGCAACCGATGTCCAGCTATTGCTTGCAAGACTGGCAGGGGCTATTTCTGTGAAACTACCGTTGATGGTTATTAAGATGTTCGCTCCGGTTTGTCCACCACTGATTCCGGTAAAGGCTTCGCTTAGTGTTGAATACCCGCCATTTCCTGTGAGCGCTCCTGATACGGTTACATTTTGAGCAAAACTAATGGATAAATAGAAAGGAGATAGAAATACCAAATAATAGTATAAATTTTTCATATTTGGCAATATACGTAAATATTAGAGATAAGGATGAAAAAAATACGAATATTATAGTGAGTCTCAAAGGCATCATATGCCAAATCCTAATCCTCTTTTTTTTTCAACCGTTTATATACTGTGGACCTGCCATTCCTATCCTGCGAACAAGCGGGATGTTAGGCATGATCTCTCCTGAAATGCTTTACATATTTTCCATTCAAAATCTTTCTCTTTGATTACCATATCCGTCATAGACTTAACGGCCTGAAGTACTCAGAAGCATTAAAATAAGAATGCAAAGCAAGGTTAACCATTCCTGCTTTGCATTCGTACTGGAATCGAGTCTTAGTGGCCTGCTATTTACTTCAGCTCGAATTCTTTTTTACCTACCAGGTAACCATCCTGGTAAATTTCTGCGACATATTTACCACTCTCGAAGGGAGTGCCCTGACTCCAGTTCACGCATACATTATCTTTTTGCTGTTTATAATCAACATTGGCTACTGTTGTATACTGACTCTCCTGCCCTGTTTCTATCGAAGTAAATACTCCTGACCCCTTATCCTGAATTGCTAAAGGAACACCCTGCGGATTAATTATCCTTATGAAGAGCGTTTTCATCCCCGAATCGGTGACATGATTTTCAGGTACTTCGAAACAAAGTTTCAACTGGTCAGCCTTTTTTGCTTTTCCGGTATCCTTTTGTTTCCCATTCGATTTGGTGCGCACACCCGTCATTTCAATGTTATTAGGCAGAAGAAGAGAGGCAACCGTTACCTTTTGCGACAATGTACTGTTGGTGCTGGTGAGGATTGTATTTTCATTAATTTTCTCCGTCAGATTGCGCCCAAGTGAATCGTTGGCAACTAAAAGAATACGATTTTCTCTTTGAACCGAATCCAGTTGTGCGTTCATGTTAGAAATTATCAGATTCAAATTGCTCAACTGTTTTTTATAATCGGTCTCATTCAGCCTGAATTTTTTCCTGTCATTCTCCAAATCAGCCTTCAAGCCAAGGATATATTTCTCCTTTATGGCCAGCACACTGTCAAGAGCTGCATTTTTTCCTTTATAAGAATCAATCTCTGCAAGGGCTTCATTATATTTTGAATCGAGATCTCTGTATCTATCTTCTGATTCAGCTACTTCTGTGGTCAGCCTGTTGGCAAGTTTTGTTTTGCTGGCATTTTCCGCAAACAGGTATATCCCGGTTCCCAAAAGCACGAGAGTGGCTATTAGAAAAAGTATGTTTGTGTTCTTATTCCTATTTGCCGGCCGGCTGAGGTTGCCTTCCGGATTTACAGTTTGGTCGTCCATGGTTATAAATAGTTTTTGGTGATGAGACTTAAAAAGAAGCCATCTTCCCCTTGAAATTTATGCCAGTTTATTTAATTTTTATCTTATACCTCATGCTTTCATTATTTCCTTGAAAAAACGCCTGAAACCCAAAAATATTTACAGATCATAAAAATTATCTAAAAATCACATGGAACACTCTTAAAATCAGGCACATGATCAACTTCATTGGGAAGTTCCATAATCAAAAACAAAATCAATTAGCTTTGCTTTTCTGATTTTAACTGGTCCACAAATCACGCAATTGGCCCCTTAGTTCAACGGATAGAATGTGAGTTTCCGGAACTCAAGATACAGGTTCGATTCCTGTAGGGGCTACAAAGTTATCCTCAAATTTATACACATCCATGCCAGATCGGTTGTAAAGACCCGTAGTAACATCTCCATTCAACGAGCGCAGCCACGGGATCAATAAAACTAAGTGAAGTATGTATGGCCTGCGACATCCCCTGCTT
>JACCZV010000012.1 GCA_013695775.1 Chitinophagales bacterium
CTGGTTACCTTGTTAAATGTATAGATGCCTCTGCTACAATTCCATGGTGTATTTCTTATGAAATGGAATTTTCCAAAAAACTATCGCTTCACAGATTCCATTATGTATATGACCTTTGATAATAAGTTTTTCAACATCACCAGGTTGATAGAAATATGGCTTATGCTGCTCACTATAATCTACGGCAGCTTTTTGAATGATTGAACATTATTGAATAATTGATCTAAGTAAATCATTAAGTCATAATGGCGATGAAAAATGCAAAATTGGAATTAGACTCCCAAAATTAGAATTGTCTGGAGCCCCCGAAGTGCATGTAATAATTATTTTACATCCTCTTTCATTGATTTCAACTTAGATTTTGGTAAATGAATTTGAAAGCCAATCCCAATATTTAAACCACTGTTAGTGGTAGAATTCCCAAACCCCGCCGTTAAATTATATTTGGCAAGAACTTCTAAAGCAATATTTTCATTTAAAAAATATGCTACTCCCGGACCAAAGCCCAATCCCAAACCATTTGTATTGGTACTGGGGAAACTAGAGACTTTACTATTTGTGCCGGAAAGGCCGACGTTGGCATCTAAAAACCAACGGGTTTTCCGTACGCCTTCCAAGCCATTGCCCTTAAAATAGTACCGCGCAATGGGACCAATACCATATCCAATAGATGTAAACCCGCTAGCTGTGTTAAAACCCAACAAAGCTTCTGCACCTAGAGCAAAATCGTCTCTTATAAACCAGGCAACCCGAGGGGTAAGGGAAAGACTAAAATTTGTACTACCACTCTGAAAACCAAGGCCAATGTTAGAGATCTGACCTCCTATAATATACCAGTCCTTACTTGTTTGTGCATGCGCAACAAGGTTAATAGATAAAATTGTAACTGCAGCAAAAAGAATTTTTTTCATGATGTTGTTTTTGGTGTGCGAAAAATTAGCTCTTTAAATCGCTAAAGAAATAATTTAAGAAAGATTAGTTTGTAGGTCCTATAAAAATAATTTAATGTTCCATTTATTAAATGTAAAATAATTGAAATCAACGACCCACATTAATCTCACAGCGAAGTTCATCAGAGAGGTAATTTGTGATCAAGTTTATCTATTGCCCGTGATCGGTGTGTCGGTAAATTGGCTTGCGTGATTACAAAATTATTTTTTCTGCAATTGGTACACACGTACAGTTCTCATAGAGAATATAGAACCGGTAAGTCCGGTAACAAGCATATCAACTACGCTAAAGCTTGTGCGAATCATGTAATCATCTTTTGGCATTTCGGTTCGGCGTCACCTAAGCGTACGAGTCCACCTATAAGATAAAATTGCTTATCGTGTGAATATTCGATAAGCCTGTCCTTTGATGTAGATGGAGATGGGCCTTCACCGACTGTATGGCGATTCATGTAGCATGAGGAAAGGCTTTCATTTAAAATCTGTTTTGTTGGCCGAAAAGATAATGAAATTGAATGGTCATTTTCTAGGTCCACATCTGAAAGGTATGTAAAGCCAATTACAGGAATTTGCGGACAGGGTTCACCATGGGTCATTATCCTGCAACGGTTTTTTATTTTTATTCCTGCTTCCTGTGAAAAAATCACCTTGTCGGCTTTTAGCTTTTTGAAGTGCTTGCCGCCTATTATTATTCTGAGCCATATGCTCTTTCGACATCATCTTTTTTTGCGGCTTACTTTTCTTTGCATCTATTTCGAATTTTAGTTTCAGTGCTAACTCCTTTTTTTCTTTTTTGGTCATAATGCAGTCAATTCCATAACGGCATTCTACCAAAAATTTTTGAGTATACAATAGATTATAAATTCCGAACTTTTTAGGATTAAGCAATAAAATAAACGGTCTTATATAAGCAAATATGCTGGGCATGAAATATTATTTCTATTTTTTGTATGATATACACGAAGTTTCAGCATTTACTAGCTGCATTTAAGGGGTGCCCGGGACGAGATTCGAACTCGTACACCTTTCAGCGCCACCCCCTCAAGATGGTGCGTCTACCAATTTCGCCACCCGGGCTTTAAATATTATTATAGGAGTGCTATAAGAAGAGTTCCAAAAATAAAAATCTTTCTTTAAAAAGCTGTTTGAAAGAAAATGGAAATTCTTTAGGCTAAACGATGAAACCTTTTAAAGATATAAAAACACCAAGTTGAGAAAGGATGTCGCGCTTGAGAGGTCTTGAAACTATCTTACCAATGTAAAATCTCCCTCTCTGCTGATCATGGTACCGGTAGCGGTGGCAACACCACGAAGGAAGTAAACATATACACCAACTTCCTGAGGCTCACCATTTAACATGCCATCCCAACCGAAATTATTCGAATTATTAGCAGCATAGACCTCCTCACCCCACCGGTTATAAATTCTGAAATCGGAAAGATTTACGAGACCCAGCAACACCGGCCTGAAGAGATCATTTTTCCCATCGTTGTTGGGAGAGAAGGCTGTCGGAAAAACTACAAGTGGCTCAAGTGTTACAGTGATAGTGATGCTGTCAATTGCCAGGCAGCCATCAGCAGTGGTAATATACACGTAATATGTAGTTGTTTCAGTAGGAGCAGCTGTTGGCGTCGCACTTGCAGCGTTATCTAATCCAGTAGAAGGTATCCACTGATAGCTGACACCGCCTATGACAGTAAGAATGGTAGATGTTCCTAAAATAATCGATGTATCAGGACTTGTAAATATTTGAGGAAGTGGAATTACACTTACAGTCAAGCTGTCTATTCCCACGAACGGGCAACTGTTCGCATCAGTAGCGTTCACCACATAGGTCGTAGTTGCTAAAGGAGAAGCTATTGGAGTAGCGCTGTTTGGATCATTTAATGATGCAGATGGTGACCAGGTGTAGGACGTTCCGCCTGAAGCGGAGATCATAACGCTGTCACCCTGACAAATACTTTCATCAGGGCCGGCAGCTATTACTGGTAAAGGTTTCACAAAAACCGTAATTGTATCGGAGCCAACACAGGAACCTACGGAAGTGGTTAAAAAATATGTTGTTGTTTGAGCAGGATTGGCAATGGGGTTTGCAATAGAAGTAGAATTTAATCCCGTAGGTGGTGACCAGCTAAAGTTAATGCCCCCACTCCCATTTAACTGCACGGCCTCACCGGGGCAAATGGTAGTATCTCTTCCCGCAAAAGCGATAAGAGTATCGAACACTTCAATGTGAACTGAATCCTGCGCTATGCACCCAAAGCTGTTTGATACAGTAACTGTATAGGTTACTGACTCATCTGGACTGGCAAGCGTAGTTGCAGTATTGGTGGTAGAGAGATTATAATCTGGTTCCCAATTGTAATTCGTTGCGCCGATAGCGGAGGCGAGGAGGGAAACATTGTCCAAATAACAAATCACCGTATCATCTGGCGTTGCGTTAATTGTTGGAGACGGAAAAATGGTAATTAATTGTTCTATCGTATCCTCGCAGCCCACGCTGTTTCCTACTATTAGCTGAATGGTGTAATCACCTGCTGTGTCAAAAACGTGTTCAGGATTTATTAGGTCTGAAGTGGAGCTGTCGTCAAAATTCCAAAACCAGGAATCAAGATTCCCATAAGTATTTATTGTCTGATCTGTCAGCTGAACAGGTTGTCCCACGCAACCATCAGGCGCTAAAATGGATGGTGTAAGGGTTGGAAAAACGTATACCGTGGCAATGGTGGTGTCGCCACAGCTTGTGCCCGGATTAACTGTCAATGTAACTGTATAGACACCTGTGTCGGGAAAGGTATATGTTGGATTGATTTCGTTTGAGGTGTCGCTGTCGATTCCATCAATACCAAAATCCCAGTGATAGATTGTTCCGCCAAAACTATTATTCTCGAATGTTATAGTACTG
>JACCZV010000033.1 GCA_013695775.1 Chitinophagales bacterium
TTTCCCCATCAGGCACTGTATCTAATCTAATGTTGGAATTTACCCCTGCAGCCACTTCCTCAAACAGCTCACGATCTTCTGCGTCATCGTCAGCAAGAAGAATCCTGATCTTTCTTCCTGATCCAAATGAAATTAAAACAACTAAACTCTTTATGAACGTGGAAAAGCTATTCAGCACTTTAACCCGTATTTCAGGTAACCCCGCCAGGGAAATTCTACTATAATAAGGAAGATCAGCAGTATTAGAAAGAATTTCGTTACTTGAGTAGTTAACAGTTTTCATGGTTGAAATTTTACTTGCAATCATTGCTGCTTCAAATTGTTGCAAAAAAGCACGTTTAAGGAAACCGCAGAACAAACTTCATTATACAAAAATCATAAATCAGTTTCTAATTCTATACTAAATACTATCTTTGCCCTCCCATAAATTTCCAGCAATGCCTAAAATGAAGACAAACTCCAGTGCCAAGAAGCGATTTTCGGTTACTGGCACAGGTAAAATAAAGCGGAAGAAGGCATTCAAGCGCCACATTCTCACTAAAAAGGCGCATGATCGTAAGAAGCAGCTTGGGAAATCTGGATTGGTACACTCTGCCAACCTTGATAATGTGAAAAAAATTGATGTTAATCTAATTCTAAAAATTGAACTATGCCCCGCTCAGTCAATAGTGTCGCCTCCAGAGCCCGTCGCAAGCGGATGTTTAAGCAGGCGAAAGGATATTTTGGAGCCCGGAAAAATGTTACTTCTGTTGCAAAAAATGCGGTTGAAAAAGCCCTTGTTTACGCCTATGGTGGCAGGAAGCAAAAGAAACGTGATTATCGTGCACTTTGGATTGCCCGTATAAATGCGGCCACAAGGGCTGAAGGCATGAGCTACTCGGTCTTCATGTCTAAACTTAAGGCCGGTAACATTATACTCAATAGAAAAACACTTGCTGATATTGCAATGAATGACGGAGCTGCTTTCAAAGCAATAGTGGCACAGGTGAAATAATACCTGACGATTCTGATCCGCTGTCAAAAAAACTTTTGATAGCGGATTTTTTTAGTCAGGTAAGCAGAATAGAAATAAGTGCTATGCACCTGAAATTTATTTGCTTCACGTTGATTTGAAGAAGCGCAGTTAAAACCTTTATAAGACAATAGCTCGACGCATCGTTTTATTGCACCCCATTATTCACTGCGTCTTCTATTGCCTTTACCAATTTGTCAAGCTCTGCAAGAGAGGTATACACATGAGGCGTCACACGTACGCATTTTATATTTTCCCATTCAATATTTACTGCGTGAATTTTATACTTGTTGAAGAGAAAACTATTTGTTTCAGCCGTGGTAATTCCATCAATAGAAAACCCGCAGATAGCGCACGAATACTGTGGAAGAAGTGATGTGTGAAGCTTAACTTTTGGTAGTTCTTTTACTTTTTTTGCCCAGTAATCTTTCAGGAAACGAAGCCGCGCTTCTTTACGCTCGGTTCCAATTGCATTGTGAAAATCTAAAGCATAACCAATTGCCAATTCAGCGGGAAAAGATCGTGTCCCCTGGGCTTCAAATTTTTTAATGTCGCTGCTCTGCGGCTCACCATTCGCAAACAATGGCCAAAGAGATGCAATCTTTTCCTTATTTACCCATAATAAGCCTGTGCCAAAAGGAGCACAGAGCCATTTATGTAAACTGGTGCCCCAGTAATCGCAGCCCAGGTCAGGAATATGGTAAGCGAAATGCGCAAACGTATGTGCTGAATCGGAGATGATTTCGATAGCTGGATTTATTCTTTTCACTGCATGAGCAATCTTCCTTACGGGTAAAATCTGTCCAACCCAGTTGATCATGTGGGTTATGTGAACGATCTTCGTTCTCGGTGAAACGGCTTCTGAAAATTGTTGCACAAAATACTCGTCATCTTCACGGGGTAATTCAAGATTAAGCCAAACGAGCTTTATTCCATCTCGCTGTTCACGTTGTTCCCATGCATGTACCATGTTCGGATAATCCTGCCTGGTTAAGATCACTTCATCTCCTGCCTTTAGGTTAAGCCCAAAGATTACCGTTTCAAGAGCCTCCGTTGTATTTCGGTTGATGGCAATTTCTTCAGGTAGACATCCGGCAAGCTCAGCCAATTTCTGCCGAAGAGGCTCGCGCCCCTGGTCAAGCACATGCCACATGTAATGACTGGGTGCTTCATTGCTCATCTGTATGTACTTATATTGCATCTCCTGCACATGCTGGGGCTGTGGACTTACTCCGCCATTATTCAGGTTAATGATATTGGGAGAAACTGTATATGCCTGACGTATTAAAGACCAGAAATCTTCGTCTTCAGCAAATTCTCTTGGTGTCAAACTTTCCTTTGACCTTACTGCATTCCGAATGGTAGCTATATTCACATAAGTTGATAAGATGGGATTGCTGTAGATGCAACCATTGCTGTAGCAGATTGTTTCAGAAAATTTCGCCTTGAAAACATTTGATCAATAATTTAGATCAATATAAGAG